>SHZM01000022.1 GCA_009692265.1 Gammaproteobacteria bacterium | reverse complement strand
GCCTGCAACTGGGCCGGCGTCACTAATTGTTTGTCGTTCATATCGATCACCATGCCTCGCATCATGACCGAACCCAGCTACCCCTTCAGACTCATACTCCGTTGGATTCACGCCCTTTGTTCAGACTCATACCCTATTGGACAAGGCTAGGGCTTGTCTATTGTGGACTCGAATCGTAGAATCGCGACCCCTGCTCGCACGTCACAGCATTTAGAGTTTTATTCCCATGCACGCGATCATCAAGACCGGCGGTAAACAATACCGCGTGGCCGAAGGCCAAACCCTGAAAATTGAATCACTACCTGTAAATCCGGGCGATTCGATCGAACTCGACGAGGTGTTGCTCATCAGCGACAACGCTGGTACCCAAGTCGGCACGCCGCACATCACAGGCGCGAAGGTCCTCGCAAATGTTCTTGCCCATGGACGCGCGCCGAAGATCAGGATCGTGAAATTCCGACGCCGCAAGCATTATCGAAAGCAGATGGGCCATCGTCAGAATTTCACTGAAATCGAAATCAAAAGCATTGTCAGAGGGTAATTGCCATGGCGCATAAGAAAGCAGGCGGCAGCACGCGTAATGGCCGCGATTCGCAAGCGAAACGATTGGGCGTGAAGTGCTTTGGCGGCCAGAATGTTATCGCTGGCAACATTATTGTTCGCCAACGTGGCACCCATTTTCACCCTGGTTTGAATGTCGATTGCGGCCGCGATCACACCTTGTTTGCAGTCGCCGCTGGTCGCGTTGTGTTCGAGACCAGAGGCGCGTTAAGTCGAAAATATGTGAGCGTCGTGCCTGCTGCTTAAAAACAGGCGCCAACCCGATTCGAATCAAACCCCGCCAACACGGGGTTTTTTATCTGCGGTTTGCGCGTATTTTGTAGGCGAATATGAAATTTACAGATGAAGCCTACATAACAGTTCACGCTGGGAAAGGCGGTGACGGTTGCCTGAGCTTCCGGCGCGAAAAATTCATTGAGTTCGGTGGTCCGGACGGTGGCGAAGGGGGCGATGGTGGGAGTATTTACCTGGTTGCTACCAGTCGGATCAACACCTTAGTCGATTTTCGATTTCGTCGTAGCTTCAATGCTCTTAACGGACAGCCCGGGATGGGTCGTGATCGGATCGGTAAATCCGGCGTTGATCTGGAGATTAGTGTCCCCGTAGGTACGCAGGTGCACGATGCCGACACTGGCGAGGATTTGGGCGATTTAGCCACCGACGGCGCGCGAATTGTGGTGGCGGAAGGTGGTTATCACGGATTTGGTAACGCACATTTTAAAAGCAGTACCAACCGCGCGCCGCGGCGTATCACCAAAGGCACCCCAGGCGAGAGTCGGCGGCTCGCGTTAGAGCTAAAACTGTTGGCCGACGTCGGCTTATTGGGGCTACCGAACGCGGGTAAATCGACCTTTATTCGACAAGTTTCGGCGGCCCGACCAAAAGTCGCAGACTATCCGTTCACCACCTTGGAGCCCGTGCTCGGGGTAGTGTCGTTAGGTCCGGAACGAAGTTTCGTGATTGCAGACATACCCGGAATCATTGAGGGCGCTGCCGAAGGCGCCGGACTTGGACTGCAGTTTTTGCGGCACGTCGAACGCACTGAGATTTTGCTCCACATTGTCGACGTGTCGCGAATGGATCCCGCGCGCGATCCCAAAGTCGATTTTGCGACCGTTTCGCGCGAAATTAAGAAACACAGCCGAGGACTCGCGAAGAAGGAACGTTGGTTGGTTTTAAATAAGATCGATGCATTGGCACCGGAGGAGCGGGCACAGGACTGGGCGACGTTTGCTAAACGCGTGCGTTGGAAGGGTTCGGTGTTCGTCGTCTCTGGATTCACCGGAGAAGGGTGTCGCGAACTTTTATCCGCGGTTGATCGTCGATTGCAGGAACGCGGAGATACATCCCCCTAATTTTTGCAAGCGAACGAAAATGGAAACGCAGGAACATCGAAGCCGAGTCGCGAACACCGTACGTTGGGTGGTAAAGATCGGGTCCGCGCTGGCGACCAAACAGGGGCTCGGCTTAAACAATGACGCCATCGCGGATTGGGCACGACAAATCGTCGCCATCAAGAATACTGGGCGCGAGATTGTCATCGTGACTTCCGGCGCGGTTGCTGAAGGTGCGGCCAGACTGGGTTGGCAGACGCGTCCGAAATCGGTAAATCAGCTACAAGCCGCCGCTGCGGTTGGGCAAATGGGTCTGGTGCGCGTATGGGAACTCGCGTTTCAAGAGCACGGATGCCTGACCGCCCAGATCCTACTTACCCATGAAGATATCGCGAACCGAGAACGGTATCTAAATTCGCGGGGCACTTTGCTCACTTTGATGCAGTACGGCGTCATCCCGGTGATTAACGAGAATGACACGGTTGCGACAGACGAAATCAAACTGGGCGACAACGACACCTTGGCAGGCTTGGTGAGTAATTTAATCGAAGCCGATTTGATGGTGATCCTGACTGATCAGGATGGCCTAATGAATGCTAATCCACGGCTCGACCCCACAGCAAAGCTAATCGAATTCGCTACTACCGACGACCCAAATCTCGACGCGATTGCGGGCGAAGGTGGTGAGTGGGGACGCGGCGGCATGCGCACGAAAATTTCCGCGGCGCGGCTCGCCGCACGCTCGGGCACCTCGACTGTGATTGCCAACGGCAGTACTCCGGATATCCTGTGTACGCTCGCCGCGGGTGGCACCCGGGGCACCTTCCTCGCTGCTCCAGGGGCTAAACTGGCGGCGCGTAAGCAATGGATGGCGGGGACGTTGCGCGCTCGTGGCAGGCTCAGTCTGGACGAAGGGGCATGTCTGGTGCTTATTCAGCGCGGTCGAAGCCTGCTAGCCGTAGGCGTTAACGCAGTCGAGGGCGATTTCGCGCGAGGCGAATTGGTCTCGTGCATCGACCCACAGGGCCGCGAAATCGCGCGCGGCCTTGTGAACTACAGTGCTGCGGAAGTCGCGCTGATTAAAGGGTTACCGACGTCACGATTGGCGTCCGTGCTCGGCTTTGAGCACGAGCCGGAATTAATCCACCGCGATAATTTAGTGGTTTTATGAGAAGGGACGGAAACGCACCCGATCTGGGGGCATTCGTTATGCCATCGCGTGGATTTGGGCGTTTAATCGCGATTTATGGCGGGCGGCTTTGTTTTTATGGACCAGCGAGGTCTTGACCATACGGTCGATTACTGGGACCGCCGCTGCGTACGCTGTTATCGCGGCTTCCTTGTTGCCTGCTTCGATGGCTTTTACCACTTGTTTCAAGCGTGTTCTGAATTGTGATTTTCGGCTCGCGTTGTGGAGGCGGCGGCGTTCTGATTGTCGGGCACGTTTGCGTGCCTGCGCGGTATTGGCCAAGGTGGACTCCGTCTGGACTCAAAATGGAAGGGGCGCGAAATATGCGTTACGAAGCGCTGTAGTGTCAATCCCAATCCGTGCCCGTGTGACCGCTAAACATGGTTATAAAGTAGTTGGCGAGTCTAACGATTACACTTCAAGTTGCCTTCACCCCGATGGGTGAGGGTCGATACGGCGTGCGGAGCGTGTCCGCTGGTTCGCACGGCGGCGTTGCGACTCATCGGAATAGCGGGCTATTCCTCTTCCTCGCGACTTGCTCTGCACACCATCGAACACACTCCACACGCCGTTCAACTGCCGTTTCTAGGATAATCGACAGGCCAGCACGCTCCCCAGAACCATGTGCGAGGATGAGACCCTGAGCCGAAACCTACTGCGCGCCGCATTCTTAGTTGGACAAATGACCTTCCTTTCGCGGCTGCTGGGCTTGGTACGGGACGGCGTCATTGCGGCTATCTTTGGCACGTCGCATGCCACGGATGCCTTCTTCGTTGCGTTTAGAATCCCCAACTTTCTGCGCCGCTTATTCGCGGAAGGGGCGTTTTCGCAGGCGTTTATACCAGTGCTTGCCTCCTACAAGGCTGAGCGAACCGCTGAGGACATCAGAAGCCTACTCGACGCCGTTACGACCGCCTTAGCAACGCTCCTGTTGGTGATTACTGCTTTCGGCGTAGTCGCCGCGCCCCTGCTCGTCATGGTTTTCGCGCCCGGATTTGTCCACGATGCCGATAGCTTTGCGCTCAGCAGCGAATTGCTGCGCTTCACCTTCCCCTATCTCTTTTTTATCTCGCTCACCGCCGTACTCGGCGGAATATTGAATACGTATGGCCGCTTCGCGGTGCCGGCGTTTACGCCGGTGCTGCTGAATGTCGCAATGATTTCATCCGCCTTATGGCTCGCTCCGGAACTTGAACGTCCGATTGTGGCGCTTGCCATCGGGGTGGCCATCGGTGGGGTGCTACAAGTTGGTTTGCAAATCTATGCGGTCCAGCGGATAGGCTTGCTGCCGCGTTTTAACTGGAACTGGCGGCATCCGGGAGTGCAACGGATCCTCGTGTTGATTGGGCCGGCGATATTTGGGGTGTCGGTCGCGCAGATCAATTTCCTTATTGATACGGCGGTTGCGTCGTATCTTCCGCGCGGCAGCGTTTCCTGGCTCTATTTCTCCGATCGCTTAATGGAATTCCCCTTAGGGATCTTTGGTATCGCATTGGGCACGGTCATCTTGCCGAGCCTCTCGGAATACCACGCACGTGGGCAGCATCAGGTGTTTTCCGACACTCTCGACTGGGGCATGCGGCTGATTTTCGTCGTTACCATTCCGAGCGCCGTCGGCTTAATCGTCCTCGCGGGCCCGATCCTGAGCACCCTGTTTCAGTACGGGAAAATGACAGAATGGGACGTGGTCCAGTCCGCGAAAAGCCTGATTGCTTACGCCTTTGGACTGAGTGGGTTCGTCTGTGTAAAGGTATTGGCACCAGGCTTTTACGCACGCCAAGACATTCGAACCCCGGTCAAGATCGGGTTAGCGGCAGTCGGCTGTAATTTGATTTTCATTTTTGCGCTGAAGGGGCCGCTGCAACACGCGGGGCTGGCTTTGGCGACGTCGCTGGCGGCATTCGTTAATGCAGGTTTGCTGTTCCTGGTGCTCTATCGCGATCGCGTGTATCGGCCGCGTCCCGGTTGGCTGACGTTCGTCGCTAGAATATTTATCGCTGCGGGTATCATGGCCGCGGTGCTTCTCGGATTACGTTCGCCAACGGCCCTCTGGTCAGAATGGACGCCGCTGCTGCGCGCGCTCAGGCTCACAGGTCTGCTTGGCCTCGGCATCCTGGTCTATTTCGGGAGTTGTTGGGCCTTAGGCCTGCGACTTCGCCATATAGTGCAACCGAAGTCGGCGATATAATCGCCCCTTATAAGCGGCGATATTGGATCCCAATGGAAGTTATTCGAGGCGCGCACAACCTACGCACTGCGCACCGCGGCTGTGTTGCCACCATCGGTAATTTCGATGGCGTCCACCGTGGCCACCAAGCGGTGATCCGAAAATTACTCGAGCTTGCTGCGCGTAGCAGCTTACCGGCGATAGTGGTGGTCTTCGAACCGCAACCCGCGGAATTTTTTGGTGGCGCCAACGCGCCTGCGCGTTTAACCAATTTTCGCGATAAGTGTGCGTTGCTTGCGCAGTACGGCGTCGATCGGCTGCTCGTGCTTCGCTTCAACGCGCAGCTGGCGTCGCTGACAGCAGCCGAGTTTATTCAACAGATTTTAATCGAGAAGCTCGCGATTAATGGGCTGATTGTCGGCGACGATTTTAAATTTGGTTGCGATCGCGGCGGCGATTTTTCAACCCTGCAGCGCTTTGCAGCCAAATTCGCGTTTACGCTCGATTACACCAGTTCGTTTTTAACGAACTCTGAACGCGCGAGCAGTACTCGCGTACGTGCTGCGCTCCACGCCGGGGATTTTTCGGAAGTTAATGAACTCCTAGGCCACTCTTATCGGGTATCCGGGATCGTGGTGCACGGAAATAAGAATGGTCGCGCGATGGGTTTCCCCACCGCAAACTTGAACCTCAATCGTCGGCGCTCACCCTTGCAGGGGATATTTGCCGCGCAGGTTAATGGTCTGGGTCCACAGTTACGTCCGGCAATAGCCTATGTCGGCACCCGGCCAATTCTAGGGGGTGAAAAATTTGTGTTAGAAGTACATCTTTTTGATTACGCCGAAGACTTCTACGGGAGACATATTGGCGTCAATTTCACTCATAAAGTACGCGACGATTTGCCGTTCACAGATTTCGACGCGTTAAGCCGCCAAATCGCCTTGGATTGTGTGATCGCAAAAAAACTCCTTGGGCATGGTACCTAAACTTTCGTTTGCGACATGTGCTGCGCTGGCGCTGCTCATCATCGGTACCGACCAGGTAACGAAATGGTTAGCGGTTGGCACCTTCGACTATGGGGTGCCGATGCCCCTGTGCCCCGGCCTTAATTTAACCCTGTTGCACAACACCGGCGCTGCGTTCAGTTTTCTGGCGAGCGCTGGTGGCTGGCAACGCTGGTTTTTCGTCGCGCTCGCGACCGCTGCCAGTGGCTATCTTGTCTACTTGCTGCGTTTGCCGACCCCGAGCAGCGCCAGCTACCGACTCGGTCTTGCATTCGTCCTCGGCGGAGCCCTCGGGAATTTGATTGACCGCCTATGGCTGGGCTACGTCGTCGATTTCATCCAAGTCTACTATCGACAGTGGTACTGGCCTGCATTCAATGTCGCGGATTCGGCGATAACCGTTGGGGCCGTACTGCTACTACTCAGTGTATTCAGCAAGGAACGGCTGCTGGCTGCGCAGGATGTCGATCGTTCCGTATAATGCCGCAGAATTTAAATTCAACCCAAATCGAACCAAAGCTTATGGAAATTCATCTCGCTAACCCACGCGGATTCTGTGCGGGTGTCGATCGGGCCATTGGGATCGTCGAACGCGCGCTTGAGATATTTGGCGCACCCGTGTACGTCCGACATGAAGTTGTGCATAACAAGTATGTCGTCGATGGATTGCGCGACCAGGGCGCGGTATTCGTCGACGAACTCGATGAAGTACCCGATGATGCAACCGTTATCTTCAGTGCGCATGGGGTCGCGAAAGCAGTGCGCGCAGAAGCCGCCCGTCGCAAGTTGCGCGTATTCGATGCTATTTGTCCGTTGGTAACGAAAGTTCATATGGAAGTAGGTCGATATCAGCAAGAAGGGCGGGAATGCGTCTTGATAGGTCACGCGGGCCATCCAGAAGTCGAAGGTACCCTTGGGCAGTACCGCGCGCGTAAAGGCCGGGGCGGAATGTACCTTGTCGAATCGGTCGACGACGTCGGTAAACTTGAAGTCAAAGACCCAAACTTCCTAGCCTTCGTCACTCAAACGACACTTTCAATGGATGATACTGCCGTCGTAATCGATGCGTTACGTAGACGTTTTCCGAAAATTGTCGGCCCTAAAAAAGAAGATATCTGCTATGCCACGCAGAATCGGCAGGATGCAGTAAAAACGTTGCTCGCGAGCTGTGACCTGATCTTGGTCGTTGGTTCACAAACAAGCTCCAACTCCACCCGCCTGAAAGAAATCGCCGAAAAACAAGGGATCGCCGCCTATCTCATAGATAACGCGGAGGAAATTCAGCGCGGTTGGTTGAGCGGGAAGCGTAGCGTGGGAGTGACCGCGGGTGCCTCAGCGCCGGAAGTGTTGGTGGAGCAAGTCGTTGCTCGGCTGAAAGAGTGGGGCGGCCAAACGGTCAACGAAGTTCCGGGGATCAAGGAACAGGTAGTGTTCAGTCTCCCGCGCGAACTCATTCGGGCTGCCGGGAACGCCGCTTAAAAGTTAGTCTCCTCGTAATTTGGTGGCTGCGTTCGCTTAATTGCACCACGTCGAGATATTTTTTTGCGAGTCTTTGATTTGCTGCTGGCGTCGGTCTTCTGGCAAAAACGCGAGTCCGCCATTTTCTTGCTTGTAGCGGAGGCGGATTGAACTTTCGAGCCGAACTAGCGCCTGCTTGGATTTTTCACAGTTCGCCTTCTTCTCTTCCGGTGTCGGTTCAGGTTTCTGCGCCGTCTTCGGCTTTTCGGTACCCGTGCCTTTTAGCGCCGGTGCTGCTGTCTGCGCCTTCAGTTTTTCGATTGCAGCCGCCGATGGCGGGGATGTTTTAGGCTTCACTACCGTCGCGTCGATATCCAGCGGAGGTTGTTCCGAAAAGACGGTTTTTCCGTTCGCGTCCTTCCATTGATAAATTTCAGCGTGACAGGGAGCTAGCCACAATAACCCCGTCAAGGCCAGGGTAAGCGCGCCCGAAACGTTCATAGCAAGCCGCGAATTATGCCCGGTGAAGGGTACCCGCACTGGGTCGTGCATCGACTGCGATTTAGAGGCACCAGTGGGCCGGGTAAGATTTCTCATCGCCACATCCAAGTTCGGTAATGTACTGTCAAGCGAAAGTGAGTATACCGACGATCCAGGCTGCATAAAAACTACTGCGCCTTGCTCTGCCTTCGCTCGTGACGTTGAGTCACAGCCTCGATCCCAACAGCCATAATCGTCTTGGCCAAGCCTATCAAGGCATCCCTTAACGGACTCCGAATGCCCGGTAACAGTCGTTCCTAGACACCAATTTCGACGCGCGTATACTGCGCTGCATGCCAACTACCTCTGAATTTGTCGATGGAAAACAGGCGATTGCCGCCCGACTCGAAGCCCATGGCATTCTTCCGACAGCTCAGAGAGTAGATATTGCGAGCCTGTTGTTGAGCTCAATGCAGCATTTGTCCGCCGAGCAGGTGCGGGAGAAAATCCGCGATAACGGATACGTAGTCTCTAAGGCGACGGTCTATAACACTCTGGGTTTATTCGTAGCACGCGGACTGATGCGTCAGGTAGTCGTCGAATCAACGCAGGTCTTTTACGATTCGAATACCGCACCCCATTACCATTTTTTCAATGTCGATGACGGCACGCTCGGCGATCTAGACCCCGCTGAACTCCCCCTTGAACATTTACCGCCTCCTCCAGCTGGCACTTATGCAGAAGGCGTCGATATCGTTATTCGAGTACGCAATCGCGAGTGATTCCGTAGCCTAGAAGATTTGGCTATCATCCACCCCATACGCCGACGTAGCTCAGTTGGTAGAGCAACTGATTCGTAATCAGTAGGTCCGCAGTTCGACTCTGCGCGTCGGCACCAGCAAATCAACTACTTAGCAATTTGCGCACACATGGCTGTGTAGAATTGGGCCGAAATAGGGACCCTCCGGCGACTATAGCTGCACTCATCGGAATAGTTTGCGTCGCCTGTGCGTCGACGCCCGAATTCTACTGGGACAAATCGGCACCGCTGAACGAGATGACGAAGACAGGATGATGGCGCTTGTTGTTTTGGCTGACCCCAGCGCGACGCGGCTTCATCAAAACGGAATACTCATGCAAGGCATCGCCAAGCTGATTGCATGCTGGCACGTGGGGTGCCGCGATGGCGCTGCGGCACTCCTGATGAAAAGCACGTTCCTACGTCCTACGTTGAGCGTCAGAATCCATAAGACGCTGCGGGTAACACTAGCGATGGAAACCGGCGTGACGGAGCACGTCTGGTCGCTGGAAGAAGTTGCGGCACTTTCAAACTGAGACACTACCGGCCGCGGTAATGCGTGGCTGCCGAGTACTGCCAGAAGCGAGAATGTCCGACTCGGTGATAGTCGACGTCTAAGCGGACCTTCTTCCGCGAAGGCATAGGGTTGCGGCGGCAGGGGTCGCGCTGCAGGCTGGTCGAGGGCTCCAATGGTGCTCCGAGAGCCCGACACTTTGCGGAACGGTCGTGCATTCAGGCGTTCGAGCAGCGGTGTCGTATTACTTCGAACAAAACAGATTCGTGTCCGTAGGTCCAGTGTCCGATTTGCCGCGTCGGCACCAATAAAATCGAAAACTGACGAAGGGCGGTTAGCGTTCCAGTACCACCTCCGCACCAACCTGCAATGAACCCGGTTGCCGCACATGCGCACCGACGCCTAAGTTCTGGTTTCCTTCGCGCACGATCGTACGCAGGATCGTTTTATCGAACGGCAGATCGCCTTGCGGGCGAACGGTCATGCCGCAGCGTGGAGTTGGGGCCGAAATCTCCAAGACTGTATCGCCTATCCGGAGTGTTTTCCCGATCCACTCCTGCTCGACCAAGCCGTCCAGGCCGGGCACTGTTTCAATAAAAAGATTGGGTCGAAAACGTCGAATATCCCACGTGCCTTCGGGGTTCTTTTGTCGCATGAATTCCAGCGACGCGGTCGAGATCAAATGCAATTCCTCGTTGTCAAAGAACGTGCCCGGAACAGCGACATAGTCCATCAATACTTCCGGAAATTGACTGAAATCCGGCAGCGGTTCGCCCGGTTCACGCGCGAACAACTCGCTCATTTCCGTCAGCCAGACTTGGGTATCCGGTTTGTAGCGCTTATAGAAATCGCGATTAGCGGCCGGTTGTAGCGGCCACAACGAAGCAGGTCGCCCGCACAGCGCTGAGAGTTTTTGATTCATCCGAGGATCGTCGTTGCCGAGAACCTCGCTATCCGGGAACGTGATCTCAACTGGCGCGACGGTGCCATAGTTCGGCTCCTTTCGGTAGCGCGCGCTGCATAGCATTAATTGCGGAAACATTTTGCCCCACTGCACTTCCTCGCGTGTGTCATCGCGCATCGCCCAGCAACGATCACCAATCACGCCCTGTGGCGTAACCTCGCAGCGCTGCAAGGTTGATCCCTGCATTGATTTGACTGGGAACCGCCACAGCTCTTTGATCTTTCCGACAACTGGCATAAGGCCTCCTCGGTATTCGCTCAAAAAAAGGTTAGCGCGCTGGCGAATTTTCCAAATCATTCGCCGCGGCAAGTACCTTGCCTTCCAAGCCACGCTTGTACGCTACGAGTCTGCGCGCGATTCGCTTGTCACTGAGCGCAAGGATACGGAGCGCGAGTAGAGCCGCGTTGCTCGCGTTGTTGATCGCAACGGTTGCGACAGGCACTCCGGCTGGCATCTGAGCGATCGAAAGTAACGCGTCCATGCCATTTAATACGGTCACCGCGACAGGCACACCGATCACGGGCAAGGTCGTTAGGGATGCTGTCATGCCCGGTAAATGCGCGGCACCGCCGGCCCCAGCGATGATGACTTTCAGCCCGCGTCCGTGTGCGGTTTCGGCATACTCCACCATCCGCTTCGGAGTGCGATGTGCTGACACAATCGTCACCTCGTGCGGCACTGCGAATTCGCTCAAGAGTTCGACTGCCGCTTGCATCACCGGCAGATCCGATTTACTGCCCATGATGACGCCAATCAATGGTGCAGGTATTTTCTTCATGGCGGATGCCCCATGACTTTGACGACTTGTTTTAGCGCTTGCGCCGATGACAGGGCGGCTTCGAGCGTTTTACCGGTGACAGTGACATGACCCATTTTACGAAATGGTTTCACACTATGCTTTCCGTAGAGATGAACCGCGGCCCCTGGAGTCGCTGCCGCGACATCCAGGCCAGTGATGTTTGGTATCCCAAAGGCACTGGGCTCACCTAGCAGATTGAAGCTTGCCGCCGGGTGCACCAAGGTCGTCGGGCCAAGGGGTAGATTGGTTACAGCGCGCAGGTGTTGTTCGAATTGCGAGGTCGCGCAGGCTTCGATGGTGTAATGCCCTGAATTATGCGGCCGTGGCGAAATTTCATTAACTAGAAGCTGGCCGTTGCGATCAAGAAAAAATTCAATTCCAAAAATCCCGACACCCTCAATTGCGGTCACGATCCGCCTCGCCAGTTCTGTACACTGCGACGCGATTTTCGCACTAATCCGTGCCGGCGCTTGAATGATATTGAGAATATTGGCCCGCGCATCGAATTCTGCTTCCACCACAGGGTAGTGCGCGATTTCGCCCCGTGCATTACGCGCCACCATGGTCGCCAGTTCCTTGTCGATGTTAACGAGACGCTCCACCATGCACGGCGCTGCCAATAGGTCCGCCGCGTCGTGGAGTTCGCGCACGACCTTGACCCCACGGCCGTCGTAACCATGACGCCGCGCCTTCACCACGCACGGCAATCCAAACGCGACGATGCTTGAATTACCGTTTCCCACCGCCGCGAATTCGCTGGTAGGCAGCCCATGCTGGCGAAGGAATTCTTTCTGTAAGAGTTTGTCTTGAATTATCCCCAGCACGCGCGCGCCCGGTGCGACGCGTGTCCCGCTTTGTTCGAGAATCGTTAAGCTCTCGGCATGCACCGCTTCGATGTCCAAGGTCACTACATCACAGCGTCGTGCGAGTTCGGCGAGTTTAGCGCGATCATCGAATTCGCCCACGATTTGCCCGGCAAATTCGCGGGCCGGACAGTCGGGGGTGGGGTCGAGGACGATGACTTCGAGCCCAATATCTGCCGCAGCTTCCGCCATCATTCGCGCCAGTTGGCCGCCGCCGACGATGCCAACGACAGAGCAGGGTGGAGGGGGAGCAGCGGACATCGCCATAAAACCTCAATTCACATGGGTGGGCCATCCGCCGGTTTGGCGGGGCCGCCTAGGATACGGGCTTCTCGGGGAGGCGCAAATCCGCTAACGGGGTTTCGTGCTCGCCCGGTAGCCAGACGTCGACTCGCATGCTTCAATTAGCGCCCTCAACCTGTTCACCCCCTTGGAGTTGCCACGATGCGCCTGGAACCCTTGATGACGTATTACGCCGAATTAAAAGCACCAGTCGCGGTCGGTCTGGGGCCTTATGGTCAGCGCGCGATTTTCGAGGTCATCGGAGGCGCGTTTGAAGGAGCACGCCTGAATGGCAAAATTTTAACCGGCGGTGGGGACTGGCTGCTGTTCGATGCGGACGGGGTCGGTCATCTTGATGTACGGGCGACCTTCCAAACCCACGACGGTGCCGTCATCTACGTGCAGTATTTCGGTCGCTTGGTCGCGTCCGATAATTTAACCGAGGCGTTGGCGGGGACCGGCTCGACCGACTACGGCGACGAGCACTTTTTCTCGCAGCCGCGTTTCGAGACCGGTGACGAGCGCTACAAATGGCTTAATCGGGTAATGGCCGTTGGCCAGGGCCGAGTCAGGAATGGCCGAGTCGAGTACCAAGTCTTTGAGTGTGCGAATTAGGCTCCAAGGGAGATGACGATGATCGTGAAAACACCGACCCTCGAAGAGATCGATACCCTGGCGCAGCATTTCGGACTCGATTGCAGCGAGGCTGATTTAGCGTCGTTTCAAGGCCTGATGGCTGGAACCCTCGCTTCCTACCAGCGTTTGCAGGAGTTACCCGAACCAAGCTTGCCGGTGAAATATCCGCGCGCCCCAGGCTATCGCCCCGATCGCGACGAGGATCCACTTAACGCCTGGTATTACAAATGCGCGATTAAAGGCGCTAGACGCGGGCCACTTCAAGGTAAGACTATCGCGATTAAAGACAATATTTGCGTCGCTGGCGTGCCGATGATGAATGGCACCGCGGTGCTTGAAGGGTATGTGCCCGAGATCGACGCAACCCTGGTCACGCGGATCTTGGACGCCGGTGGTGAAATCGTCGGCAAGGCTGATTGCGAAAGCCTGTGCTTTTCGGGCGGTAGTCATACTACCGATAACGGCCCGACCTTGAATCCTTATGATCTAACGCGTACCACCGGGGGTTCGTCGGCTGGCAGCGCGGCGCTGGTCGCGGCAGGCCATGTCGACATGGCGATCGGCGGCGATCAAGGTGGCTCGATTCGAATTCCGGCGGCATGGTGCGGCGTCTATGGATTGAAGCCCACCCACGGCTTGGTCCCCTACACCGGCGCGTTTCCGATCGAAGCCACGCTCGATCACTTAGGACCGATTACGCGCACAACCGCCGATTGTGCCCTGTTACTGGAAGTAATCGCGGGTGAGGATGGCCTCGATCCGCGCCAGTACGCAGTGAAAACCGCCGCGTACACAAAAGCGTTGACCGGCAACATTCAAGGCCTACGGATCGGAATCGTCCCGGAAGGCTTCGGCTGGGCGGGACTGTCGGAACCCGATGTGGACGACGCGGTACGCGTCGCTGCGGGCCGATTCGAACAACTTGGCGCGGTGGTCTCGACAGTCTCGATCCCATGGCATCGCGATGGTCAGCATATTTGGACCGGTATCGCGGTCGAAGGCGCGACCCAGCTCATGCTCAAAGGCAACTCGATGGGCACCAACTGGAAAGGGCATTACACGACGAGCCTGTTAGATGCCTTCGCGCGTGGCTGGCAGACACGGCCAAACGATCTGTCGGAGACCACTAAACTTGTACTGCTCACCGGTGAATATCTGCAACAGAAGTATCACGGACGCTTTTACGCCAAAGCGCAAAATCTGGCTCGTCGCCTGCGCGCCGCGTATGACGCGGCGTTTGAGCAGGTCGATCTATTGTTGATGCCGACGTTGCCATTGAAAGCAACCAAGATCCCGGCTCCGACTGCGAGCCGCGAAGAGTACTGCGCGCGGGCGCTCGAAATGTTGCCGAATACGAGTCCGTTCGACGTGACAGGGCACCCGGCCATGAACATCCCCTGTGCGATGTCGCAGGGTTTGCCGATCGGCATGATGCTCGTGACACGGCATTTTTCCGAAACGACGATTTTGCGCGCCTCCCATGCCTTCGAGCAGGCGTTCGACTGGAAACAAACGAAGTAACCCGAGGAGCTTAAAACCATGGGAGAAAATCACACCCGGCCGCTGAGTGAGATTGAAATTCGAGTCAAAGCGCTCGAAACGCTATTGATCGAAAAAGGCCTTGTCGATCCGGCCGCGGTGGACGCCTTGATCGACACCTACGAGCACAAAGTCGGTCCGCGTAACGGTGCGAAGGTTGTCGCCCGCGCATGGACCGATCCCGCCTACAAGCAACGCCTGCTCGCTGATGGGACCAAGGCGATCCTGGAACTCGGCTACAGCGGAATCCAAGGTGAAGACATGGTGGTGGTGGAGAACACACCGGAAGTCCACAACGTGCTCGTGTGCACTTTGTGCTCGTGCTATCCCTGGCCGACTTTGGGCTTACCACCCGTTTGGTATAAGTCCGCGCCGTATCGCTCGCGGGTGGTCATTGATCCGCGTGGCGTGTTGAAAGAGTTCGGAACCGAGGTCGCGGACGAGGTCAAGGTCAAAGTGTGGGACAGCACGGCGGAGTTGCGATACATGGTGTTGCCAGAACGTCCGGCCGGTACCGAGGGCTGGAGCGAAGCGCAACTCGCGGAGCTCGTTAGCCGTGATGCGATGATCGGTGTGGCGAAAGTCGCCGCGCCCGGCAAGTAGCGAGGAGGTCACCTATGAATGGCATTCATGATTTAGGGGGCATGCACGGCCTGGGTCCTATAGTCGTCGAGAAGAACGAGCCAGTGTTTCACCACGCGTGGGAGCGGCGCGTCTTCGGCATGTTTCTCCCGCTCGCCGCGACCGGTGCCTTCGGTGTCGATGAATTGCGCCACGCAATCGAGCGCATGGGCGCGCCGGCGTATCTCAACACCTCGTATTACGAGCACTGGCTGTTCGCCTAT
Source organism: Gammaproteobacteria bacterium (assembly GCA_009692265.1). Lineage (GTDB taxonomy): Bacteria > Pseudomonadota > Gammaproteobacteria > CAIKBL01. Next base: position 30,556 of record SHZM01000022.1, on the reverse strand, counting down.
GAAACCTTGCTGGTTGAAAAAGGTGTGCTTACGCAAAGCGAGTTGACGACGCGTCGTCAGCAAATCGCGCAAGGACCGGTCTAATGGCCATCAATCTAGTACAAGCCCTAGGTGCCGCGCTCGCAGGTGCAAGTTCGCGCGAGGCAGAAGGATCAGCGCCACGCTTTAAGGCCGGTGATGAGGTCGTTGTGTTAAATATCAATCCATCGGGCCATACGCGAATGCCGCGCTATATTCGTGGGAAGCAGGGCGTGATCGATCGTGACCACGGCATCTTCGTGTTCCCGGATACTTTCGCCTCCGGCACGGGAAAGAAGCCGCAGCATGTGTACAGTGTGCGGTTCACCGCGCGCGAACTGTGGGGTCCGCAAGGCAATCCGAAAGATGCGCTGTTGGTCGACGTATGGGACGACTACATGGAGCCCCGCTAGATGGCCGCAACTTCTTCGTTACCAAACCTAGGCGTGCTCCCCGGTCTCCCGCGAGACGACGACGGTGCGGTCTTCGCGGCGCCCTGGGAAGCGAAAGCGTTCGCGCTGGTGGTTCATCTCCACCAACAGGGTTGCTTTGAATGGCAGGAATGGGTGGCCACGCTCGCCGGCGAGATCGCGGCCGATCGCGAGCGGGCCAGTGAGACCCCTTACTATCAACTCTGGTTAATGGCGACAGAAAAGCTAGTCGCGGCGCGCGGATTGGTCGACCCGGCGCAACTACAATCGGCGTGCTCGGCGATGAGCGCGGCGCAGACCGAGCATCATGATCACGAAGATCACGACCACCTGCACTGACCAAGGTTCAATCAATCTTGAATTCGTAACAGAGTTGGCAACCAGCTTTCCTCCAAGGCGAGCCGCCGGAAGGCCGACTCACCGGTAACGAACACGAGTTCCGTGCTCTAACGCAAGTTGTAGTTCGTCAGCCCGAAGCTCGGTCGGAAAATAGCAACCAGAGACATGGGCTTGCGCAAAACTCGCACCTTCAAGGTTCGCGGCTCGAAAGTCGATTCCCCGCAAATCCGACATTCGAAAATAGCAGTCCTGCAGATCCAGGCCGCTCGCTTCCAGGCCACGTAGATCCAAGCGACTGAGATCGGTCCCCACGAGATCGCAAGCTTCACCCTGGCGTCTGCGAGCATTAAAATCCGACACCTCGCTCGTACGCAGCAGGCGATACATCGGGCAATCGCTGATCCGCGGTTTGTCGTTCATAACTCGCTCCTAAACTTAGTCCCATCCCTATAGCGGCCGGGATCACTAAATGTGGAGCGCGGCTCCGATGCCCAAACGCGAAAGATTCGAAGCCCCGCACGCCGCAGCGCCGTCCAGGCTTATTGATTACGGCCAGTTACTGTGGACGCAACAGCTCAAAGACATCGCCCAGGGTGCTGTAGTTCATATAGCCGAGACGAGCGACCGGTTTTAGCAATCGTTCGTCGACCTTACCGTCGACGATCACGTCGTCGGCAATATAAATCCCGACGACTTCACCAATCACAACATGGCTCGCGCGGCCGTCCGCGCCTACCGGCAAGTGCACTACTTCGTAGACGCGACATTCAAACGCAGCCAGTGCAGTGGCAACTCGCGGGGGCCTCACTAGGCGTGATGCCACAGCTTCAATCCCACAAGCGGTGAATTCATCCTCACCGTACGGCAGCGGCGCGGAGGTCGCGTTCATCCCCTGTAGATCGTGCTCGCCGACAAAGTTCGCGACAAATTCCGGAACCTCGCAGATATTCCGATACGTATCCTTATTAACTCCTGGTCTCGCCGAATTCGGCGCAAACATTACATAGGGCGGTTCAGCACACACCGCGTTGAAGTAAGAAAACGGTGCTAGATTTAAACCGCCGCGCGCCGACATCGAGCTGATCCAGCCGATCGGTCGCGGCATCACCAGCGCGTTAACGGGATTATGTTTAAGAGGCGCTGGACGCAGACCGTCGGCAGTGGCGAAATACATGCGAGAATCCTATACCACAGGGTAAGAACAAGGGTTCGCCTACCATAGAAGCCCGTCGGAGGGTCTGTCAAACCTCACTCAATGAGCTGAAGGGAATGTCATGCACGTAAAGCATCAAGCAAGGGCGGCGCTCCTAACCTATATGACAGTTGCGCTGTGTTTCGGCGCGACGTCAAACGGATCGGCGCAAGAGTTAGATATTTCGCTTCCCGATGTCTCGCTGGCGGAGACTTCGACCCTCACCGACCGGCCGAGCCCCAAGCTCGGTGAGGTACGCGAATTCACGGGCGCGGTCGCCGGCGTGAATTGCAGTCGTTGGGAGGTCGTCGCGCTGGATAGCGACGGCCAAACGGTTTCCGAATGTGGCACCAATAAACTGTATTTCAAGCAGGATGATCACCTAAATCTGCATAAAGCCACTGGTCCGAAGGATGCCAACATCCTTGTCTTCGAACCGAGTTATCCAGGTATCGAATTTCCCTTGAAAGTCGGCAACCACTGGCATCGACCGTACGCTGGCTACCTCGCGATCGAAGGTCTACGCTGGGAGGGCGATCTCAACTGCGAGGTCGCCGAGTTTTCCGAAGTTACGGTCGTCGCCGGCACGTTCAAGGCCTACCGCATTGAGTGTCACGATAATTGGACGGTCGGCCAGACCGGCAGCAGCCTTAACAGCACCACGTGGTATGCGCCTGAGATCGGCGGCGTGGTAAAGACGATCACCTACGAAGATTCACGCTGGAATTCCGAACTCAAAGCATTTTCGCGTTGAGTGTCGCGTTGGGGATGTATCCAGCGCTGACTAACCGGTTCTCCGCGCACCGCGCCGATATTGGTGTAGGCCGCTGGCGGCTCCTGATCGGGCTTATCGCCATACTCACGGCCGGTAGCGGGATCGTCATGATCGATTCCATTCCCTTGGACTCGCACGAGATTTTCGTCGCGCAGACGACCCATGAAATGGCAGTTCGCGGCGATTGGTTGGTGCCTTATTTCAATGAGCAGCCACGGCTTAACAAGCCTCCGCTAAGCTATTGGGCAGCGGCGCTGCTCGCGAAAGTCGCTGGCGATTTACCCACGGTCTGCGCGTGGCATGTGCGCTTGATTTCGGTACTCGCGGGGCTCGGGGTGTTGGGCTGCACGGTGCTGAACGCGCGCCTCTTATTTGATCGGACCACGGGACTGGTGGCTGGTGCCTTGTTGGCGAGCAGTGCAGGTATGTTCAGTTTTATGCATGACGCGCGACCAGACATGCTTTACGCCTTTTGGATCTCGCTTATGATCGCGGCGGCCGCCGGTTTAGTACACGCTTCGACCATCCGGGGCCGCGGCACGGAGTGGCTGGCGGTAACCCTTTGGCTGAGCGCGGGACTCGCGACCTTAACCAAAGGTCCCCATATTCCGATCGTGGTGTTAGTCGGCATCGCCCTGGGCTTGCGCCAAACACTCGGTTCGTGGCGACGCACGCGAAGCCTACTGCGCCCGGTACTTGGCAGCGTGCTAGTACTTGCAGTGTGCGTGCCGTGGTGGTGGCTGTTGCAAGAGCACTTGGACGCGGCGCGGGTCGAGTCCAGTCAACTCGGTGGAACCTTGTTGGTGCCAGCGCTCTCGCGGCTCGGCAATCCGTATTATCTGTATCGACCACTCCAGTTGCTGTTGCCGTGGCTGCCGGTGATCTTCGTTGCGCTAGTGGGTTATCGACGTCCGGTCGCACGTCAAGGTATTTCGCCCTTAGTCTGGCCCTTGCTCTTGACCGTCGCCGCGCTCAGCACCGGGCAGCAGTTCCGCTTCTTTTACCTCCTGCCGTTGCTCGGCGTCCTCTCGATCCTGGTCGCGCGGCCGTGGGTATGCAGTTTGCGCGCGATCCTGCCCCGTCCCGAACGCGGCCTTATTCTGGGTGCATTCGTGCTTCAGATAGTGATTTTGTTCGGGTGTGCCGGCTGGGTCATCCAGCAGGCAAGAGGCACCGCGCAGTTCGGCTTGATAATGGGTTTACTCGTCGCGAGCGTGGGTTCGTCATATGCAGTATGGCGATTGGTCCCTGGTCCGCGCACAATAAGTGCAACGGTCGCGATGGCAGTGGTAATGATAGTGCTTTGGTCGGCTGCGGCGGTGACCGGTGCGCTCTGGGATCGTGAACGTTACGCCGGTCATCGCCTTGCGCGGTTGGCCGCTACCGAACTCGCACCGGCCACGACCCTAGCCGCCTACGGGGTCAGCCCGACCGTCTATGTCTACACCCTCAAACGACGAGTGCCGGCGCTCACGAATATTGCGGAAGTCGACGGTTTAATAGCACGCAGTCGCAATGGGGATCTCGGGCTCGTGCTGCGCGGGGGTGACGTCGCGGGTTTGGCCGCGCGTTACGCCGTCACCGAACTCGGTCGCTATCGGCGCGGCGATGCGGACGATGTGTTGGTCGTACTTCACAGCCAAGCATCACCACGGTAAGTCGCGCCTACTTGATTAAGCCCTCGGCTCGCATCGCTTCCTGTACCCGTGGGCGTGCAGCGATTCGATCGCGGTATGCGCTCAAAATCGGCCAGGTGCCGACGTCCAGGCCAACGAAACCCATCCAACCGATGGTCGTGAATAAATAGGCATCAGCGGCAGTGAACTGCTCGCCCATCAAATACTGCTTGTTGCCAAGTTGTTCCGCGAGCCAGGTGTAGCGATCCGATAATCGTTGTTTCAGCCAGACTTTGAATTCATCGTTGGCTGCCGGATTGAATAGCGGTGAATAACCCTTATGGATTTCAGTGCTGAGATAATTTAGGAGCGACTGCAAATGCGCACGTTCGACGGTGCCGCTGGGTGGGGCAAGTCTGGACGCGGGTTTTTGATCAGCGATGTATTGGACGATCGCGGGGCCTTCGGTCAACCGCTCGCCATTGTCGAGTTCGAGCACCGGCACATAGCCGTTTGGATTAATTTTCAAATAATCGCCACCACCGTCCAAGGTATGGGCCTTGATATCAACTTTGACGAGGTCAACCGCCATTCCGGCTTCGCGCAGGCAAATATGGGGGGACAAAGAGCACACACCAGGTGAGTAATAAAGCTTCATAGGATTTCCTTAGGGCTTATTGTAAAAATTGAGAGGATCGCCGCCACTAGTTAGGCGGGGGAAACAACGCACTGACATTGAACTGCTTTTCCGGCGGAACCGGCGCCGCATGTTGTTTCAACAGCTCGGCGACCGGGACTCCCGCGCGCAATTTTTCCAGGAGGACGTCTGGATCATAGTCGACGCCGATGGGGTTCGCCGCGAACGTCGGGCCGTAGAAGAAATCGCTGGTCTCTTGCAGGGTGCTGAAATTGTCTACTTGATGTTCGACGCCATTGCCATCCGGATCACGGAAGTACATCGACGTTGTCGGACCGTGGTTGGTACACCAGAAAGGCGTTATCCCCAGCTGCTTGAGGCGCGCGTAGTTCTGTAACAAATCGGCCAACGAGCCGTAAGTGAACGCGATGTGATCGACGCCGGTTTGGAGGCCTTGCGGCGACGGCAGATGTCCAGTGTTGATAAACGCCATGCGGTGATGCTCGTCGTCATACGACAGGAAGGCGATCATCTCGTTGGCGAAGACTGTTCTGGCGTGAAACACCGTGCGATACCAATCCACCGTCTCCTTGAAATGCTTCGCCCGAATCACAAAATGCGCGAGCTTAGTAGGAACGATCGGGGCCGCAACGGTGTCGGGGCGAGAATCGAGAGAAGTAACAGCGTTCATGCTAATGCTCCGGCGCGAATGACAGGTGGACATCGTGACTGGGAAGTTGCCTTGCGGTCAACCCACTGCGGTTCGGGGTGATTAATTGCGATTCCCAGCCGTCAAGGTGGCCTCGCCCACGCCAGTCCGATCGATCTGCAGCAGCGGATTAGCCGCGCGAATTTCATGCGTCGGCAACCCTAATTCGGCGCGAACAATATTCGCACCGCGTGCCATCGATACGGCTTTATGAAACGCAATCAGTCGATTACAGCCTTGGCGGCCAAAGCCGCAATCGGTCGAGAGCACGATCTGCTCGGGATCGATGTACTTCATTGCCTGTCGGATATCGCCAGCCACTTCGTGCGCGCCTTCGACTTGCAGATTGCGGTGACTAATCACCCCAAGCGCGACCTTTTTTGGCCATTTCCCGCCCTTGTAACGGCCGAATAACTCAAGGTCCTGATAATTCCGCTCCTTCATTTCCACCGTCCAGATGTCGCCGTGCAGGCGTTCCATATACGCTTCGAAGCTACTCGCATACGAAGTGTCATCGTGTACTCGCTGCATATTGGGATTGCCCCAGCAGGTATGGATCCAGATCTCGCAGCCTTCGAGTCCGGCGACTTCGTGGTTAAACGCCTCAATCAGAAAATCGATGTAGTCCTTACTCGGATTGGCCGGCCCGGCGAGATGAATCATGGGGTCTTCAATTTGAATGGCCTTGCAGCCCGCGGCGGCGAGTTCGCGTAACTCCTGATTGATCGCACCGCACATATCCCAGACGAGCTCGCGTTTATCCTTGGGGTATTTGTCGGTTTTGATTTCCAAGCAGGACCCCAGCACTTGGCCGCATACCGTTCCGAACTTCACCGGTCGCCCGGCCTTGGCTTGCGCCAGGCGCCAGATCTTCGCGAACTCCCAGGAACGTCCGCGCGTGATCTTGTCGGTGACCGCTGGATAGCGCCAGCCACCCATCACTTCATTCAAAATTGTGCCCGGGGGGAAACTCCATTCTTCGGTCGCTGCGTAGGTTTCATCATGCGCGACGCCGCACATTCGCTCCGCCGGGTAGAGTAGCCACGCCAAACCGCCAAGATTTTCGTCGAGGTGATAATCGCCGTTGGTCAGGATATCCAGGCCCGCCTGTTCTTGATCGCTCAACACCGAGGCGACGGCGTCGAGAAATTTTTCGCGGTAATCGATATCGGTCATCGCATCCGACACATTGCGACCCCACAGGCTTTTGTCAAACCAGCGTGGCCGCGGCCACGAACCCGTCACGGTGGTTGGAAGCATAAGGTCCTTGGTCGTTGTAAACATGCGGGCTCTCCTTGGGGTAGGGGGTGCGCTATAAGACGATCTCATTCAACAGCGGTCCGCCTTCACGCAGGCGGCGGCAGTTTTCGATCGCGAGATCGAAGCTGCGCGCGAGCGTTTCGTTCGTGAGCCACGCGAGATGCGGCATTACGACAACATTCGGTAACTCAAACAACGGCAGTGCGGTGGCGGGCTCGTCGGCAAACACGTCCAGCCCAGCGGCGCTGACTATGCCCGATCTCAGCGCCTCGGTTAACGCCGCTTGGTCGATCAAACCACCGCGGGCGGTGTTGATAATGACAACTCCTGGTTTCATCGCGCGCATTTGCGCGGCACCGAGCAGGCGTTCGGTGGCCGGGATCAGTGGCAGGTGCAGGGAAATAATGTCTGAGCGTTGCAGTAACTCGTCGAAGGAAACCAAGGCCGCGTCTTCGGCCTGATGATCGCGTCGCGCGTTGTAGACAACGGTCGCGCCCAACGCACGCAGCACCGGCACCAGGCGTCGGGCGACTTCGCCGTAGCCTACAAGGCCCACGGTTTTACCGTGGATTTCACGCTGTCGGTCTAGCGCCGCCAATGGCAGCGACCAGCCGGTGCCGCCCCGGGTCGCACGATCAAACGGCACGACTTGCCGCAAGCACGCCAGCATCAAGGCCAACGTGAGTTCACACACTGCCTGGCTGTTGGTTCCCGGCATATTGGCGACCCGAACACCGCGCGCTTTGGCCGCGACCAGATCGATCGTGTTGATCCCGACGCCGATTTTCTGGATCAGGCGCAGCCGGGGCGCTGCGGCGAGCAAGGCTTCGTTCGCGGGCGTCAGCACATGGAGCAGGACTTCGGCTTCGGCGAGTGCGGCGTGCAAACCCACACGGTCACCCTCCTCGACGATGGCGGTCTCGAGCCAGTCCGGGGCGGCTCGGCGCAAACCCGCCGCCAGTTGCGGACTCGCGCGATAATGCAACACGGCGCGCAGGGACGTCGCGCCTAAGCCGTTTCCCATACCGAGCGCACCGACGTCGTTCGCGGCCCCGCGTTTGCAGCTACATCCGGCCTTTTGTAGTACACGCCGTCCTTCATCACCATGGCGATGTTCTCTCGGTGCTGCAGGCAGGTGATGTCACGCACGGGATCGCCGTCGATGAGCAAGAGATCGGCGAGGTAGCCGGGTGCGACCAAGCCCAATTTCTGAAGACCCATTAATTCACCGCCCCATTTAGTCGCCGCCATCAAGACTTCGGCCGGACTGAATCCAAACAGGTTAACGAAGTGCTCGAGATCGCGCGCATTGGTGCCGATTGGATTCCACGCGAAGCCGTAGTCACCGCCCGGCAGTATTCGCAGTCCGCGTCGCCTGAGTTCCTGATAGACCCGCGGCGCTTGCTCGAGCATCGCAAACATCCCCATGTGCTCGGCCACTTCGCGGCTAATGCCAAACTTTTCCGCCTCATGCGCCGTGGTATAGATGATGCCGATCGCCGGTGCGAGAAAAATGCGATCGCGTTTGGCTTCGAGTAAATCAAACGTCTCGCCTTCGATGAAATCGCAGTGATAGATCACTCTGAAGTCATATTTCAGTCCTAGTCGAACCGCCGCGTCCGCGCGCGCATGGCAGGACAGCCACGCACCGCGCTCATGGGCGACCTCTGCCGCCGCCGCAACTTCGGCGTCGGTATAGGACAGGCGTTGTCCAAATCCCGGGCGCACGAAGTTGTCACCCGAAATATTCACCTTGATCGTATCAACGCCTTCGCGAATCAAGGTCCGTACCACGCGCCGCACTTCGTCGGCGCCATCGGCGATTACCTCGATCCCTTGGTGATGCAGGTGCAGTTGTCGCTCGTCGCCGAGGCCGCCGGTGGCGACGATTTCGGGCGACGCGGCGCGCAGTCGTGGTCCTGGGAACTTGCCGGCGTTGATCGCGTCGCGAACCGCGACTTCGAGCCGCATTTTCGAAGATGCTGCCGAATACGCACTGGTAAAGCCGGAGTCCAGCATGAGCTTGGCGTTTTGCAAGGTCAGCATGGTGTGCTCTTCGAGCGGCAACTGCCCAAGCTCCTTGAGGTAGGTCATGTTGCTGTAGGTGATATGCGAATGCGCTTCGACCAGGCCCGGCATCAAGGTGCGGCCGCCGCCATTGATGATCGCGGTGTCGGGTTCGCGCGGGAGCTTCCGCTGTCCCGGTTCTACTGCCCGAATCGTATTGCCTTCAACCAGCACTTCGCCAGGGAAACACGCGGTACCGTTGCCATCAAAAATCTGGATATTGGTGAATAACTGTGGAGTCATCGGCGAACCTCGTTATAAGTTTGCGAAGGCCAGACGCATTTGCGCGAGTTGGTGCTGCACCAGCCCGCACCCCAGATCGCCAAGCGCGTTAACCACGCTGAAGTGATCGAGATCCGCCGGCACCAAGATTTCAACCGGGTAGCCAAGGGTCTGCCACACGGCGTGCATCAAATCGGATTGGCGATAAAATTCGGGCGATTCGTCGATCGCGACGACTAACGACAGCGGCGCGCAATGGCGGTAGTGCAGATACACCGGGCTATGTCGCGCGGCTTGGGCCGGGGTGAGGTGCAGCTTTTCATTTAGAAACGACAATCGGATCGGTTCTAGATCATGGATGCCGCCAATCGAACACACGCCTTTGACGAGATCGATCGGGAGCTCAGGGTCAAGAGTGGGCCACTGGGTCCCGAGCAGGAGCAACGCCAGATGTCCGCCCGCGGAATGACCGCAGAGATAAATGCAATCGCGGTCCGCCCCAAACGCCGAAGCGTTTCGCCATAACCACGCTAACGCCGCGCGGTTGTGCGCGACGATAAGGTCCATGTCGTGGTCCGGTGCCAGCCCGAAATTATTCACCACCGTGGTAATGCCATGCGGGCGCATCCCCCGCGCGACATAGCTGTAATCGGATTTATCGAGCGAGTACCAATAGCCGCCATGAATGAAGACATAGATCGGCGCGCCAGAAACCTCGGCCGGGAACAGGTCTATTTTCTCGAACTCGGATACACCGACCGCGACATCCACAGAGCAGGGTAGCTCCGCGCGCGCCGTGGCGCTCCAGCGCGCCCAGTTTGCAAAGTGCTCGACGTAGTTCGGGAACCGCGCGCGGTTGTTGTACTGCGCGTCCAGGCCGGCTTGGTCGTAGTCACGGTAGACGCTGGCCACAGCTTTTCCGTTGGTCTCTATTTTTGAAACAAAAAGTTCATCAAATGATTTGTCACCGCTTCCGGTTGCTCGATCGGGGTCCAATGTCCGCAGCGTGAAATGATCATGAACGTCGAGCCTTCAATGGCATTGGCCACGGTGTGCGCCGCCGCTGGGGGTGAAGTGGCATCTTCGTCGCCGGTCAACACCAGGCACGGACAGCGCAAGGATTCCAAGGCAGCCCCTTGGGTAGCCGCGATCGCTTCGCAGGTCGCCGCATAGGCTTGGGGATCCTGGCGCATGACCATTTCCCGAACGAAGGCTGCGATTACCGGATTCTTTGCCTTGGTTTGTGCGCAAGTGCCGACCGAGACAGTGGCGTTCGCGATCGCGACCAGTCCTTCTCGACGCGCTAGGGCTGCGCGCTCGGTCAGCGCTTTGACTGCGGCGTCGCTGGGCGCGCGAATCGGCCCAACTAATCCGAGTCGACCTACGCGGGTCGGGTGGTTCACTGCTAAGTGCTGCGCGAGTACGCTGCCGAACGAGTGGCCGATGGTGTGTGCTTGCGCGATTGCAAGCCGATCCAATAATTCAACGAGATCCGAAACCATGGTGGCAACGTTGATCCCGTCGCGGGCGGCGCTACGTCCCGCACCCCGGAGATCGGGAACGATGACTCGAAAGAACCGCGCTAAGGCCTGCGCTTGCGCGCCCCATGCATTGCTGCTGCCGCCCAGCCCATGGACGAGCAGTACCGCATCGCCGGTGCCGTATTCATCGTAGTGAAGTTCCATGCGCGCATTCCTGGCGACCTTGGGAGGGTGCGGACGATTATGTCTGTATTAACCAGTGAGCATCAACCCACGCCTTGCAGGTTTGGCACGGGCGCGGTATGAGTTGGCATCGGACACCGCAAAGACAGGTATGAACACAGAGATTAAGCGCGTCGCCGGCTTTCGGATCTGGGATTCACGCGGCCGCCCGACGATCGAGGTTGAAGTGATTCTCGCCAACGGCAAGATCGGTCGCGGCGTCGCGCCTTCCGGCGCCTCGCGGGGCTCGCGGGAAGCGGTGGATCTGCGCGATGGCGGACCGAGAGATGGTGGTTTTGGCGTGGAGTGCGCGGTACGCAACGTCAACGAAATCATCGGACCCGCGCTACTCGGCCTGGACGCGCGCGAGCAGGTCGCGGTGGACCATCGACTCTGTGAGCTTGATCCGACGCCGACCAAGGCGACATTGGGCGGTAATGCCTTGATCGCGACCTCACTGGCCACACTGCTGGCGGCCGCGGGTAGCGCGGGGCTTCCGTTATGGCGGTATTTGGCGGGCGCGCAAGCCGTGCGCATGCCCCTGCCGCAAATTCAGATTTTTGGTGGAGGCGCGCACGCGGGTCGGCGGGTTGATGTCCAGGATTTTCTGGTTATGCCGATCGGCGCCGAGTCGTTTGACGAAGCCCTCAGCATTTGCGCTGACATCTACCGAGTCGCCGGCGAGCTGATGGCGCACCGTGGTAGGCGCTTCGGGGTCGCCGACGAAGGCGGGTGGTGGCCGGCGTTCGACAGCAATGAAGACGCGCTTAAAACCTTAACCGAATCGATCAACGTCGCGGGCCACGGCGGGCGTGCGATGATTGCCCTCGATATCGCCGCGTCCGAATTTGGACGTGACGGACGTTATCGACTGGGCCTCGAGGCCCGCGAATTCGATACTGAAGGATGGTTGGCGCAGCTGTGTGAGTGGATTGAGCGCTACCCGATTCTCTCGGTAGAGGACCCCGTCGCGGAAGACGACGATCACGGCATGCGCGCGTTCACCGCCGCAATGGGGCAGCGGATTCAAATCATCGGCGACGATTATCTTGTGAGTAACGCGCACCGTGTAGGTCAGGCGATTCTCGACGGAGCCTGCAACGCCGCGTTGTTAAAGCCCAATCAAGTCGGCACTATCAGCGAGACCTTTGCCGCCTTTGAACAGGCACAATCCGCGAACTGGGGCACCGTCGTTTCGGCTCGCTCAGGTGAATCCGAAGACGTGGTGATTACCCATTTGGCGATTGGGTGGAACGCCGGCCAGCTCAAGGTTGGATCGTTCGCGCGCTCGGAACGCATGGCCAAGTGGAATGAAGGGTTACGCATCGAACGTCAAAGCGCCGGAATCACTGGCTTTGCCGGCCGCCACGCGCTGCCTCTCGCCATTAACCGATGGCTCTGAAATTTCACGATCTCGCCAGCGATCCGTCTGAATTGGCGCGCATGCTCGTTGAACTACGCCTTGCGCAGCCGGATGAGCGCCCGGGGATAACCTTACTCACCGGCGGTGTTTCATCGAGTATTTTTCGGGTGCAACTCAAGGCCGGAGATTACTGCGTCAAACAATGTCTGCCGAAACTCAAAGTGCAAAAGGACTGGTATGCGCCGGTTGAGCGGGTTTTCGCCGAAGCTGCCTGGCTGCAAACCGCGGCGGCAATTGTGCCACGCCAAGTTCCCACGGTGTTTGGGATCGATCATCTCCGTGGCGCGTTCGTCATGGAGTATCTTCCACCAGAACAGTATCGCAATTGGAAAATTGAACTGCTCGCGGGCCGAATAGACAGTGAACACGGCCGCCTAATCGGCGAAGTACTCGGCAAATTACACGCCGCAACGGCGCTCGATTCGGCGCTGGCGACCAGCTTCGCGCACGACGCGAATTTTTACGCGCTGCGCCTCGAGTCCTATCTCGTCGAAAGCGCGCGGGTTCACGGCGATCTCGCGCCACGGTTAATGGCCCTGGTCGACACCACACTATCCCATAAGCTCGCGTTGGTACATGGGGATGTCAGTCCAAAAAATATGCTCCTCAGTCCCGCGGGAATAGTCTTACTAGACGCTGAGACCGCCTGGTATGGCGATCCTGCCTTTGATTTAGCGTTCCTGCTGAATCACTTGCTGTTAAAAGCCGCGCACCGACCGCTGCTCGCTGCACGCTATCTCGCAACCTTCAAGGCCATCACGACTTCTTATCGAGCGTACGTCGCGTGGGAAGCGCTGGCGACCTTTGAACGGCGCGCGGCAAGGTTGCTGCCAGGTCTGTTGCTGGCGCGGATCGACGGTAAATCGCCGGTAGAATATTTGGATAATCCCGCGCGAGAACGGGTACGCGCCGCGGCACGCGGTTTAATCCTGGCACCGCCATCAATACTTGATGAAATTCCATCCGCGCTAGCGGCGATGCTTGGGTGGGGATGACCGCGAGTTAATCACCACCCTCGGGCGACCTATTCGATCACGGGGTTTGCCGCGCGAAAGGGATGGCGGAATCGACCTTTGGCCGGCGCGCCGTCAACGATGGGAAGTTTGTGGCGCGTTTGCGGGACGGGGCGCGAATTACGCCCGAAACCCTTTGCTGTCGACGATCCCCGAAATTCCCTTGGCGGCAGTGGTAGGTTGAAGTGAGCAACGCGAACCCCAACATGAGGCCAACAACGCTGCGCGATCGAAGTGCCGACGCGGTTCGTTGTTGGGGTTCGCGTTGCTCACCCGAACAGCTACCACATCTTGTTTGGGGTGTAAAAAAAGCGACTCTTTCAGGCACGATTACCTAAGGTGACCCGCACCGACCTGCTTGGATTGCTTCGATGCGCTGACTGAAGGTCATATTCTTGCCGCCCATTTTAACGTCGACAATCCCCGAAATTCCTTTTTCTGTAAGACGCACGGTAGCGCTACCGGTCGCGACCCGCGCGGTTTGGCACACGAGCAGGTAGTGGTAGGCCTCGCCCTCGGCCCGCTCAAAGCCGAAGCGACATCCGCGCAACGCCGGTTGGTCCATGACCGGGAACAAGCCGAACACCGCAGACTCTCGCAGGCAGCGTGGTACGGTAGTGCTTATCCGCCGCATTTCATCCAGGTGCGGCATGATCATTTGGGACGTGACTTCGTAGCTGCCGAGGGGCGGCTTGAAGGTAGGTGAGTCCTCCGCACTTGCCACGGCGAGCGCCAGGAGCAGACAAACGCCGATCAAGGTTCGACTCTGACGAACCTCGTGCACGAACCTGGGTGCCGACCAACAGGTGTCATTATTTGGCATTCGGAGCATTCCTTAAATTAGTCCACAGGGTTATTGAACGCGGGCTACTACACCGCGTACCGTAGGTGCATGAATCAACCCAGGGTGGTCCCGCCCGATCGAGCGCGCCGACGGTTCGTACAGCTGCTGGGCGGTGTGTTGTTGGGCGGAATGCGAGGAGCACAAGCCGTGAATCAACCGGTGAACCTTTATCTTGACGAGGAACTCGGCCGTTACGGGTTTCTTGATGATCATCCGTTGGGCGGCGATCGGCAAGCAGCCTTTCGGCGCGAAGCGGCGGCGCAGCAGTTGCTTGAACAAGTGGTAATAAGCCACGGGCGGCGCGCGACGGACGCGGAGATTGCACGCTTTCATACTCGCGCCTACATCGATGAAGTCGCCAGCGCGGAGGCGCAGAAACGCGCCGCCCTGGATGCCGGTGATACTCCGATCTTCCCGGATATTTACGCAGTATCGGCGTATGTCGTGGGTGCGGCACTTAGCGGATTGGCAACGGTGATGGACGGCGCGGTCAAGCGGACCTTGCAGCCGATCGGGGGCCTGCACCATGCGGCGCGTGACCACGCGGCGGGCTTTTGTGTGTTTAACGATCTCGGAGTGGTGATCGAAACCCTGCGGCAGGTGTACCAGTGCAAGCGGATCGCCTACGTCGATATCGACGCGCACCACGGGGATGGCGTGTTCTACGCCTTCGAGACCGATCCCGAGCTGATTTTCGCCGATCTGCATCAAGACTCGCGAACCCTCTACCCAGGCACTGGGCGCGCTGACGAAATCGGCAAAGGATCCGCGTCCGGCACCAAGCTCAATATTGAAATGCCGCCGTTTGCGACCGACGCAGATTTTCTGCTGGTCTGGCCGCGGGTCGAAGCGCACCTTGCTAAATTCGAACCCGAATTTATTATTTTCCAGTGCGGCGCGGACAGCGTGCAGGGCGATCCACTCGCGCAGCTCGCCTACACCCCGGCCGCGCACGCCCATGCGACGACGCGGCTGCGCGCAGTCGCCAATAAATTTGCGCAAGGACGGCTGATGGCGTTCGGCGGCGGCGGCTACGATCGCGGTAACCTGGGACGCGCGTGGAGCGCGGTGCTGCGCGAATTGCTCGTAACTTGAGACATCAAAGTTCACGTGGCGTCGTGAAAGATCACGCCGAGGGTGAAGCGTTCGCCACTGCGCAGGCTGCTTACGCCATGTCGCAAGGTTACCCGATAATCTCCGCGCGTCCCGCGCACCGGACGTTGATTTACCGCGAAGATCACACCTTCGCCGAGTGCGAGTGGGACAACTGACGCGCGTGATTGCATGCGCGGGCGCTGCTCGGTGAGTACCAATTCGCCACCCGTGAAATCCGCGCCAGGCGCCGACAGGAGAAACGCGATTTGCAGCGGGAAAACGTGTTCGCCGTAGAGATCCTGATGCAGGCAGTTATAGTCACCCGGCCCGTAGCGCAGGATGAGTGGAGTCGGGCGCTGCTGTCCGGCGGCATGGCAGCGCGCCAGAAACTCCGAGTGATCACTGGGGAATCGCACTTCCATGCCCATCCGGTGGTGCCAGCTGTTTGCGATGTCGGCTAAGGCTGGATACAGCGACCCGCGCAACGCCGCGACTAGCGGCGGCAAGGGGTAGCTGTAATACCGATATTCGCCGCGCCCGAAATTGTAGCGCGCCATGTCGACGCGACTGCGGTATCCACCATCAACATAGTTCGCGGCCAAGCCTCGACATTCGTGTGTCTCAAGCAAGGGTCCGGTGGTGGCAAACCCTTGTGCATCGAGTTGCTCGCGGAGTGCCGACCACTCGAGCGCGGCGACGCGATCAGCAATCGCGATGGACGACTGCAAGGGTGCATTCATTTGCCGCGTTCGCGTTGAAGCAGCACTTCCTTGCGCGGCAAACCCCAGCGATAGCCCGAGGCTTTGCCATCCGTCCGGATCACGCGATGACAGGGTACGGCGACCGCGAGTGAATTCGCACCCACCGCTAAGGCGACAGCACGCACCGCGCTCGGTTGCCCGATGCGCGCGGCGATCTCGGCATAGGTCGCGGTTTCCCCCGCGCGGATGCCATGCAGGGCAGACCACACACGTTGCTGAAACGAAGTGCCGCGCACGTCGAGCGGAAGATCGAGTTCGCGCCTTGGGTCTTCGACCAATGCGATCACCTGTTCGACCACGCGGGTGAAACTGGGATCGTCACCGATCAGCTTTGCATCGGAAAATTGCGCTCGCAGTTCTGCCAACAAGCTCGTTTCGTCGTCGCCAAATTGAATCGTACATACGCCGCGGCCGGTCGCCGCGACGAGGAGCAACCCTAACGAACATTTGCCGCAGGCATAACGGATGATTTCGCCGATACCGCGTGCCTTAAAGGCACGCGGGGTCATGCCGAGTAAGCCGGGATACGTTGCATAAAACCGTCCGCTGGAGTTGAACCCTGCGCAGTAGAGTGCGTCCGTCACTGTGTTCTCGGGTGTTAATTCACGCGCCACCCGTTGTCCGCGCAGCCGATCGCCGTAGGCCTTCGGGGTTATCCCGGTCAAGGTCTTGAACACGCGGTGAAAATGAAACGGACTTAAACCCGCCGCCTCAGCCAGCGCGGCGAGGCGGGGGCGAGGATCTTCGCTCTCCATCAACCGGCACGCCTTGGCAACGCCATCAGCGTGTTTAGTGGCGAGCGCCAATTCGTTGGGGCGGCAGCGTTTGCACGGACGAAAGCCCGCGACCTCGGCCGCCTTGCAGCTGAGATGAAAGGCAACATTCGCATGCTTTGCCAACCGCGCGCCGCAGCTCGGTCGGCAGTACACCCCGGTGGAGCGTACCGAATAGAAGAATGTTCCATCGGCGGCGCGATCGCGCGCGACCACCGCCAACCAGCGGGTTTGGTCATCCCCATACTCGTCAGAAATTGGGGCAGGTGCGACGCTTTTTTTCACGGGCTGGGGTGTTCCGGTGTTCGTCAGTGACAGCGAAGAAACAGTGCTTGTGTCCATGATAACTCCCAGGCTTCGATTAAGTGACGTGCAGCATCGGGCAAGTGCCGTTCGACGCCTATCCGTTTCTTGCTTTCGAATTGGCTTTCGGTTTCAGGCGATGGGTGGCGGTGGCAGTCCACGGATCATCCGGCCACGGGTGCTTGGGGTAGCGACCTTTCAACTCGCGTTTGACTTCGGGATAGGTGCGATCCCAAAACCCCCGCAGATCCTGGGTGACTTGAATCGGCGTCTGCCGGGGAGATAACAGATGCAGCGTTACTGGCGCGCGACCCTGTGCGATGCGCGGGGTGTCGGCGAGGCCGAACAGTTCTTGCAGTTTAACCGCGAGCACCGGCGACTCACCCTGGGTGTAAATGAGTTTTCGCCGCTGACCACTAGGCACCAATAAGTTGGTCGGCGCGTGCTCATCGACACCTTGGCGCTGTGCATAGTCAAGCTGCCCGTGGAGTGCGTGCGCGAATTCACTCGCCGCGAGCTCCGACAGTCGCGCCTTGCCCTCCAAGGCTGGTCGCAGCCAGGTACACAAGGAACCCATGAGCGCCGCGTCATTGAGATCCGGTAAACCAAGTTCCGGGCACCAACCGCGTAGGCATTGCACACGGGCCTGCCACTCACGCGAGGCGTCGCTCCACGGCAGACACTCCAAGCCCAACTGCGCAATGCCAGCCAACAAACTCTCGGCGGTTTGCGTGTTACGGGGCGTCGCGACGGTGCGTTGCTCCAACACGATCGCGCTGAAGCGGTGACTCTCGTTGGTTTCTACCGAGCGTGTATCCGGATTAAAGCGCGATTCCCGCGCCTGGCTGAAGTGGCTCGCAAACGCTTGGCGCAAGTGTGCCAGGTCACACGGTGCCGCGCGTAGCACCAGGCTATCGCGCTCGTCGTAACGAATTTCGGCGATCACTAACCACGGTTCACCAACCAAGGCGGACTCATGCAGCAACGTCGCGCCGCGACCGTTGCTCAGTTGATAGCGTCGCGGATTCGCCTCGTCTTTTTTCGCGATGCGATCGGGGTAGGCGAGGGCGAGCACGTCGCCAACCGCATGCGAATCCGGGAGTGCATCTGTTACCAGCACGCCGAGTCGGCGTCGCCAATGTTGGGCTGTCTGGTCGATCGTCGACAACACCCCGCGCGCGACCTCGCTGTTAGACGGCTCCCCACGTCGATACCGATTCAGCGCGGTGACGCGCAGGCGCAAGTCATCGCTGCGCTGCCGAGGCCCGCGCAGCGGATCGCGGGCCTCGAGCAGGGCGGCGAGATCGCAGGCCAGACCTTGCAGCGGTTTGGGCGCGCGCAGCATGGCGTTCGCCAGCCGTGGATGTACACCGAGTTCGAGTAGGCGCTTGCCGTGCGCAGTCGGTCGACCTTCGTTATCCAAGGCGTCGAGCATCCGGAGCAGGGTGTGGGCTTGGCCCAGCGCACCGGGCGGAGGTGGGTCCAGAAAGCGCAGATGTTCGGAGCCCCAGACCTTGAGTTCCAACACCAACGCCGAGAGTTCCAGCCGCTGCAATTCGGGGCGGGTGGCGGGATCGAGACGCTGGCTTTCCGGCCATAGGCGATAACAACGACCAGCGGCAACGCGGCCGGCGCGCCCCGCGCGCTGAGTGGCGGACGACTGTGCAACAAACACCGTCTCCAGGCGACTCATGCCGCTGGCGGGATCAAAGCGCGGTTCGCGCGCGAGCCCGGTATCCACCACCGCGCATACCCCGGGCAGGGTTACGCTTGATTCGGCGACATTGGTCGCGAGCACGATCCGCCGGGTCGCGCTGGTTTTCAGAATGCGCGCCTGTTCGGCGACCGCGAGCTCGCCATGCAAAACTTCGACTGCGACATCGAGGGTACCGAGGAGGCGGGTCGCGCGATCGATTTCCGCTTTGCCGGGGAGAAAACACAGCACATCGCCATCGGTTTCAGCGAGCGCCAGGGCGATCGCGCGTTTGAGCTGCAAGGCGGGTGTTTCCGCTGGCTTTAACACGAGGTGTTGCACCGTCACTGGAAAACTCTTACCGGCGGAAGTCAGGCGCGGCGCGTCGAGATAACGTGCGATCCGCTCGCCATCCAGGGTCGCGGACATCACGATCAGTCGCAGATCAGGACGCAGGCTCGCCTGCACTTCCAGACACAGCGCGAGTCCGAGATCGCTCGCGAGGTGGCGTTCGTGGAACTCATCGAAGAGCACGCCAGCGACGCCGTCCAAGCTCGGATCCTCCTGCAGCAGGCGGGTGAGGATCCCTTCTGTGACAATTTCCACCCGGGTTTGGGCGGAGATTTTGCGCTCGAAGCGGATGCGATACCCGATGGTCGCGCCAACCGCTTCATTCAATTGTTCTGCCATGAATGTCGCGGCCGCTCGCGCGGCGATCCGGCGCGGTTCGAGCATCAACAGCTTGCCCTTGCACCACGGGGCGGCTAGCAGTGCGAGCGGTACCTGAGTGGTTTTGCCGGCACCCGGCGGGGCTTCAAGCACCAGTCGTGGATGCGCGGCGAGACTCGCGAGGATCTCGGGCAGGATTTCTGCGATCGGGTAGCGTGGGTCTGCGCGCATAGAGGGGTTCCGGGGTGGCCCATTCTGAGAGGACGGGTGCATAAAGTAACCCGGGACTTCGCGGCTACGGGCACACAAGTTGACAACTGTCCCTGCTGGCAACTCTTACGATATCGGATATCGTCATATTCTCGTCACTTTACTTTGACGACCATCGCAGGGCTGACGATGGTCGTCGGCTTAGTTGCGACCTTCATAGAGATGCCCTAAACACGTTCTGCTGAGGTATTCCAATGGCTAGATTCACAGGCACTTCAGGTGCGGACAGGTTACGCGGCACTAACAGCAGCGACGTTCTCGACGGTCTGGTGGGCAATGACCACCTCGACGGTCGCGGTGGTAATGACGTGTTGCTCGGCGGCATCGGCTTGGATCTGCTCATTGGCGGGGCCGGTAACGATAGCTACACCATCGACGATGCGCGCGAGATCAAGAAATCGACTGCGGACACCGGGATCGACACCGTAAAGAGCAGCGTGACCTATACCTTGGGCATTGAACAGGAGAATCTCGTGCTGCTCGGCAGCAAGGCACTGAATGGTACTGGCAATCTCAACGCCAACGTTATAACTGGCAACACGGGGAACAATAAGCTCGCCGGCGGAGGTGGGGATGACACGCTCAAAGATGGCAAGGGCAACGATACCTTGACGGGCGGTGACGGCAACGATCGCCTGCTAGGCGAGGCTGGTAATGACATTCTGATCTTTGATGCACTGGACACCCGCGGAACCGATGGGGGCGCAGGCACTGACACCCTGCGCATCACCGGCGCGACCACGGCTGACTTAGTCGCGTTGAACGCGGTGAGTGAGATCCTCAGTAACCTGGAAGTGCTCGATCTAAACGCCAGCGGCGCGCAAACCGTGTTCCTCAACCCAGCGACTGTTCTGGGGCTCTCCGCGACCACCGACACGCTCAAGATCAACGGCACGGCTGACGACACCGTCCAACTCGACGGTGTGTGGACGACGCTCGGCGATATCGGAAACTATCACCAGTTCCAAAGTGGCTCGGCGATCGTGCAGATTCTGTCCGGGGTGATTACCAAGCTAGCGCCGGTGGCCGGCGCGGACGCGCTGAGTGTGGACGAGGGGGCCTCGGCCGCCGACGTGACCGCCACCTTGCTGGCCAACGACAGCGATCCGAATCCCGGCGACACCCCGATAATCACCGCGATCAATACCACTGGCACCCTGGGTCAGGTGATTTTGACCGCCGGTGTCGTGACCTATAACCCGAACGGCCAATTTGAAGCGCTCGGCTTCGGGGCGAGCGCAGCCGATACCTTTAGCTACACCTTGAGCGATGGCACTCTCACCGCGACGACTACTGTGACAGTCACGGTAAATGGCGTAAATGACGCGCCAACGAATGTGCTGCCGGCGACCCAGAATGCGAGCCTGCTGCAGAATAAAGTACTCGCCGGGATCTCCGTGGGAGATGTGGATATCGGCAGCAGCCCGCTGAGCATCACCTTGTCAACGAATCTCGGCACCCTGTCGCTAAGCCAAGTCACTGGGCTTACTTTCACCGTCGGCGATGGAGGCCAGGATGAATCGCTGAGCTTTACCGGCACTCTGAGCCACGTGAATGCCGCGCTCAATAACCTGGTGCTGCACGCCACCCAAACCGGCAGCGCGAGCATCACCTTGATCAGCAATGACCAGAGCGCCGGCGGCGCGCTGAGTGACACCGACAGCTTCACCGTTAACGTATCCGCGAATGCGGAGTTGTCGACTCTCGATGGAAAAAACGGTGCTGAATTCGACGGTGAAGGCTTGGACGACCACGCCGGCTTTGCGGTGTCCTCGGCGGGGGATGTGAATGGCGATGGTCTAGATGATTTGCTGATCGGCAGCGATGGCGCGGATGACGGTGTCGGCTATGTCGTGTTCGGCAAAGCCTCGGGATTTAGCGCTGCGTTTAACCTCTCGGCACTGGACGGCACCACTGGCTTCAGGATCAACGCCGAAGCAAGTGTAGGCTCGGGCAGTGATTACGCAGGGACTGCGGTATCGGCGGCGGGCGATGTGGACGGAGATGGGTTTGCTGATTTACTAATTGGTGCGTGGGGTCGCGATACCAATGGCGATAGCGCCGGTGCGAGCTATGTGCTGTTCGGCCACGCCTCGCCGTTCAGCGCCACCGTTGAGCTCTCGGCACTGGACGGCAACAGCGGTTTCGAAATCAACGGGACCGCCGCCGACGATTTTTCCGGTTTGGCGCTGTCCAACGCCGGCGATCTGAATGGCGACGGCTTTGATGATCTGTTGATCGGCGCCGGAGGGCGGGATGTCAACGACTTTGAGGCCGGCTCCACTTACGTGGTCTTCGGTAGCGATCAACCCTTCGCCGCGAACCTGAATCTGGCGAGCCTGAACGGCGTCAACGGGTTCCAACTCAACGGTGAAGTCGATGTTGTGGGCGGCGGCGATCGCTCCGGCGTCGCGGTGTCCTCGGCCGGCGACGTGAACGGCGATGGCTTCGATGATTTGCTGATAGGCGCTCAGGGTCGCGATGTTAACGGCAATGGCTACATCGGCAAAAGGCTGGGAGTCCAACACCATGGTCGCGGTCTCCAGGACCCCGGTCTCGGCGGTGACGAGCCCCGAGGTCGGGGTCACGGTAACACCGGGATCGTCATTGTCTTGATTGGTCAGGGTCACGTTGTCCGGATCGAGCGCCGAATAATTCGTATCGGTACTGGTCACCGGCCCCAGCAGGATGCTAAAGCCAATGTCACCATCGGCACTGGCATCGTTGACCCCGGTCACCGTCACGGTTTGTGGGGTATACCAATTTGCCGTCGTGAACGTCAGAGTGGCTGCCGATGGGGCTCCTTCGGTAAGGTCACTGCTGGCCACTTTAACAACGACATTCGCGCTTGGTAGGGTGTCCAATACCACGGTGAACCGGGCTTGGGTTCCCGATTCCGTGGTTACTAAGCCGCTGGTGGGGGTAACCGTGATTCCCAGCGGTTTCAGGCTATAGCAGACTCGGGCTAGGCCGTTGCCAAGGCGCGAACCCGGGGTCACGAAGGGATTCGCAAGTTCACCCGTGCTCGAGGTTCCGCCTGCGCCGCCACCACCCGCGCCCTTATCGTTACCAACACAGCCGGTCGTCCCGGCCGAGCCGCCACCACCGCCAAAGCCGGGGTCGACGCCACCACCACCATCGCCACCACCTGGGGTGCTGCTGCAGCAGCAACTCTGGTCCGCGCCCCCCGCCCCTCCTCCGGTGCCGCCACTAGGCGCGCTGCCAGGCGCACCTAAGAACCCGCCACACCCTATGCCTGCCGCACCAAATGCCGACACCGTACCGCCTTTACCACCGCCGGCAACACCGCCGTTGGTTGGCGCATCGGTCCCGTTGGCACCGCTCCCACCGCCGCCGAAGCCACCGTTACCCCCCGCGATAGTAACGTCGTTGCACCCCGCGCGGCCGCCACCACCGCCACCACCGCCACCACCGCCGACAATGATGCGATCAGCGAGTGCGGTACCTCCCATGCGTACATCCGTGGCACCACCACCACCGGCGTTTTGCGAACCCCCATTTCCGCCGCCGTTGAAACCTCCCGTTGGGATACCTCCCTGACCGCCGACAGAGATCGAAAGTACTGTGCCTGGGGTCGGAAGGGACAGATCACCTTCTGCAAATCCACCCTCCGCACCGATATCACCGGATGAGTTATTGACGCCCGTCGCTCCGCTACCACCCTGCGCACCGAAGGTTTGGAGATGAAGATTGGAAAAGCGGTTCGTCGTTGGCGTCGGGACGGTAAAGGTCGCCTCGCCCCCGGTAAAATTGAACTCGACGACTTCAGTCGCCGTGTCACAGGTCACGTCGAGTGCCCGCACTTGGCCGCTCAGGCCGAGGCCGAAAGTCAGCAGAGGCAGTGCCAGGGCGAGGGTGTTCATCGGCTTCATCGGTGTTTCCTTCGGCTCTCGTGAGGAATTGGGTATTTTAATTCGCACCACGAGATAGTTAAGTCGAAGCGATTCGCTTGCGGAGCGTGTGAGGCTGGCAGACCACGATTTGTGAACTCGTGTTCTGGAGAAAAAGGGGACGCCCATTAGCCGTCTCGTATCAAATAGGCGAGTGAGTTCCTGAGTCCCCACTCATTCAAAGTTGATGACGTTGAACTGCCCTTGGCATTCTGTTCCCCATCGGCGAAGACGCGTTCGTCTTTCAGGGAAGATGCCTTCGCGTCTTGTTCCGAGACCACCGTGCGGAGCTGCGTTAAGTCGAGACCTACACCCTCGGGATTGACCCAGTGTTCAAGGTGCCGCCAGAACCGGGAATAGGTGATCCCGGAGTTCATTTCGACCAACTTGCGGTAATGCCCCAGGGGAAAGGTGAACCAGGCCTGGGTGTAGAGGGCCTTGTGGCCGCCTTCCTGCATCGTCAGTTGGATCTCCCACAGGCCAGCATTCAGGCAGTTCTTCGCCAGTTCTGCCGTGAAGAGATTCGTTCGCTCGATGTCGTCGCCGCCGGAGACTTCAAGATGAGGCGAATCCGGCGTGAAACTCACCTGCTGAGCTTCGAGCACGAAGTCAAAATGCTGCGTGTCTTTTTTCAAGAGGGTCAGCGAACGCCCCCGGTAGCGCCCATGCATGATGCTCCGCTCGGCGGGATCTTCCGGATACTCCGCGGCACTGAATTCCGTGACTGGAAGACGCAGCGTGTCGCGCACCGCATACTTGCGCGCCTGCTAGAGTTGAGAACCCAGCGCGCACGCCGTCACCAAGAGCACAATGCCGAACAAGAACTTTTGATGTTAGAAACGTAAGCGTCACCATCGTAAGCCGTGCGCGGTTGCGAGGTTGGTCGCGTCTCCTTACTAGATGTCGCGAGTGGCGGTCGGACGCTTACCCTCTTAAAAAAAGTCCGGGTTACAGCGGGTTATCGGACTTCGATAGGAATTCTTGGACCTTTAAATGGTGCCGGGGACAACCGAATGAATAGTTTAACCATTTGATAAAATTATCTTTATCTTCATGCCCTTTCCAAGTATGCCCCCTGATATGCCCCCGAAATATCCTGGCTAGCCGCAACTTTAGGCGAATAACAACGCTTCAATCTAACGACAGTCTGCGTTTGTCGTTATCCCAAATTAACCAACTAATGATGCCGTTCGTTTGGAATTCCGCCGCGCTGCGGCGAACGACAACAGCCGACCCTCTCCGGCCCCGAGATTTTAGCTTCCAGTTTTCCGGTTTTCGGACGTTCGCAACCACGCCCGGGCGCGTGCAAAAAGCGTTTGCGACGACGCCGGCAGCTGGTCGCGCGTCCGTCCGCCCGGTGCCGAATCAAAACTGGTAGACCAGGCTGAACACCGTTTCGTGGCGGCTCTGTCCGCTCGAATGTCCCCACAGATCGCCCAGCGCCCACGGCCCCACATCGTGACCGGATGCACGCCAGAACAGGTTCTGCTGGAACTTGAGCACCACGTGCGTCGACAGCAGGTAGTCAATCCCGATCTGGTTGTAGGCACCGGTGGAGATCGGATCGATCGCGAAGACGAAGCGCGGCTGCAGCAGCCCGGCATCGCCGTAACTCGTCGAGGCGGCGAAGGTGATCACGAACTCGTCGCGGTTCAACTGGTTCGGCTGTTCGCTGATGAACCGGCCGGGGAAGATCTGGCCGTTGAGAATCGCCGGTCGCACGGCCGAAAAGCCACGGAACGAATCGCTGTAGTCGAGATAACGTCGCCAGAAGAACTGCGAGGACAGGAAGAACGTCCGATCCTCGTTGAGCGCCTTGATCCAGGTAGGACGGTCGACCGCGATCATCACCACCGACCGTCTTACGTCTTCGAACTGGTCCTGCTCGGGATCGACGTTCAGTGGCGCACCCGCGGCAACCGAGACCGGCACCCCGGTCGTGAACACCGATTCGAGTCTGAACACCGCCTGTGTATATTTTTCTTCCGAGTAATTGGCGGTGATGCCGACGAGATGCGTGCGCGGATTCACGGTATCCACTTCGGCGTGCAGGGTACCGTTGTCGATACGCAGCAGATCGTTGCGGAACTTCACGCCGGTGTCGGTCGCGAAGCCGTAGAAGTAGTTCAGGCTGAACTCGATCTCGCCCCAGATAGCCTTGAACCGGAAACCCCCCTGTCCGTTTTCGAAGCGGCGCCCCGGGCTGCTGTCGTTGACCTTCAGATCGAGATTGAGAATCTGCCCGTTCACGATGGCTGAGTTCGCCGTCTCGTTGAGCCCGGTCCCGGTGAAGGCCCAGGGCCGGCGCGGATCGGTCGACACGATATTGGACTGCACGTCCCATGGTATCCACACCGCCTCGAAGAACGACTCGTCGAACGGACCGAACTTGCCGATGTCGTAGACACCGCGCGCCATCCACAGCGGAATGCGGATGTCCTCCCACGACTCCCAGCTCCAGTGCCAGCTGAGGTCGAGCGGGTTGATCACGTCGAGCGCCCGGAAGTTGTCGGTCTCTCCCCACACCACCTGCTGCTTGCCCAGCCTCAGCGAGAATGGCGGGAGCAGCAGATCGACAAAGGCCTCGCGGGCCTTGATTTCGATTTCCCCAGGATGGTCGTCGCCGTTTTCGAAGGCGTCGTGATAGGACTGCCGGATGTCGTAGATGGAGTCGTAGACCGAGCGGCCGACGAAGGTGAACGTCGCCTCTTCCAGACGACCGGTATTGAACCGGCCGAACGCGGTGCTGTCGCGCAGGAAGTAGTACTTGCCTTCGACCTGGGCGGTGTTCCGCTGCATGACCAGTTCGGTCGATTCGAACTTCGGCGTGCGCACGATGTTCTGGAAGTTCAGAAACCCCTCGAGTTCGACATCATCGCCGAAGGTCACGATCGCGCGACCCGGGGTCGCGACGCCGGTCAGCAACAGGAACAGCAGGGACGGAATGAGCGGGTGCACGCGATTCTTCATCGGGGAAACCTTGTGGTGTTTGTGGACGAGTTGGGAGTGGCAGGCGTCACCCGGGGAACTCCGGCCGGTCGTCGATGACCGGGGCGCCCGGAACACACGCGCCGAAGCAGTACGCCGTCGCAACCAGCTGTCGGCCTTCAGCGACGCCCACTGATCATGTTACGCAGCGAGAAGAACTGCTGAGCACGTGCCGACGAGAACACCCGCTTCTTCACGAAGCAATGCGTAATAGTGGCGTGCGGCTTCTTGGCGTTGATGTCGGTTTCGCCGAGGTGCAGGAACACCTGGTAACCGACATTCTTCGCGAAATCCTGTTTCAGGTACGGCGCCTGCTGCGGCATTTCGCTCGCGTAGGACTCGGAATACTTCAGGAAATGCTGACTCATCCGCAGCAGTTGATCGTCCTGCCGGTCGAACGCCAGCATCCAGAGCGTCCAGTAATTCTCGGCGTCGATGAAGACCACGCGGTGGCTGTAGGGATGTGAGCTGGCCTTCGGTTCAATCAGCACCACGTGCGCCTTGCGGACTTCCCAACGCGCCTTGTTCGGCACCCACTTGTTCGGTCCACCGATTTCCGGGTTATCCCGCACGTTGATCGTCGCGAGCACGTTGCGGGTGCCGAGGTAGGTCCAGTTGTTCTCATGGACCTTGCCGCCGAACCCGTCGAGGTCCTCCCGAATCATGTCCATCCCCATCATCTCGCTGGTGCGCTCGGAAGCGAGCGTGCGGCGTGGCTTGCGCTGCGCTGGCAGGTACAACCAACCTGAATCTTCCCGATCGTGATCGGTGTAGGAGATGAGCATGTCCTTCGCACCGGCCATGTCACGGGGCGAGCGGAATTCCATGATGCGCTTGTTCCTGACCTCCTCGTAGCCGGGCACGAGGCATTTGTCTCCGCGCGCATAGGTGGTCGAGACCGAGATGTACTCGAGGCGACGATCGAGTTTGCCGCCTTCGCTGCGCATCCAGGTGACCATCGGCATGTCGAAGTCCTGCTGACCCGGTCGCCACAGCATGTTCCAGATGACCTTCACCGCTGCCTGCGGACCCTGCGGATCGATTTCAGGGAACGGGAAGCCGCCGCCGGTGAAACCTTTCAGGACGCCGCGTTCATCGAGGCTGTAGCCGGGTTGAACAGCCGCACCCCAGTCCTTCGGGTTCGCGTAATGCGCGGTTGCGGCAATCTCCATGTCCATATCGTCGAAGAAGTAATACTTCCACGCCGATTTCGGGATCAGCTGTTCGAGCAGTGGCCCGCGATCCTTGGCGGTCAGGTGTTGGCCGGGCTGCAGACTGCTCGTATCGACATCACCCGCCGCGATCCAGTCGCGCAAGGCCTGGTAGCTCTGGTCGTCCGCGACCGCGGTGAGCGGGAGTGTCAGCAGGCCGCAGGCGAACAGGCACGCCCCGATGAGACGCGGGAGCGGACGATGGGCTGGCGTTGAACGAATCAATGGACTGCTCCTAGTAGAGTAGGAATACCGGGGGGAGTGTAACGCAGATGCGCGTGATAATGAGTCGGACTTCTCCTAGAGACGCGCGAGCGTGCGCAGCGCGTTGCGTCACCCCACGCGTTCAGCGCGAACGCACGATGTGCCTCATCAATCCGGCCGGTTCCGTCCGTTACGATGCGCGAGATAGTCCGCGATGCGCAGGATGCGATCGGCGACGTCACGCGCGTCGAATGGCGGAAGGAACTCACCCACCGGACGAACATCGGGGGCGATCAGGAGGACCACTGCCGGAAACTCGAACCAGTAGTCCTCTGGTGCGTCGCCGCCGATCTTCATGACCTGCACGCCGAGTTGGCGGGTCAGCAGGTGCAGGGCTTCCGGCGGCGCGGTCGCCCCGCGCAGTGCGGGATCGATCTCGTGGAGGAAGTCGCGCAATCTCGCCGGCGCATCGCGTGCCGCGTCGATCGAGACGAACCACGCTTCGATCCGCGCCTCACCGGGCAGGCGCGCGGCGACTTCAGTGCGCAGTGTCGAGAACGCGTGGAGCAGCGGTGCGCAGGGCTCTGCACAGCGCGTGTAACCGAAGGTCAGCAGCGTCCAGTGTCCGGCCAGCGCGCGGAGGTCGAAAGGTCGTCCGTCGAAATCGCGCAGTTCGAAAGGCTCCATGACCGGCAGCAGCGGCCGCAGGAAGCCGTCGATCACGGGCGGCGGCGGGGTCGGCACCGGTCGTTGGCCCCACCACCAGCCGGCGACGAAGGCGGCTGCCAGCGCACACACGGCGAACGTCACGAGGTGCGTTCCTGCGCGAACGCCCGTCACCGGTATCCCCGTAACCGCGACCGACACCCCCTCACGGCGGGACCGGCATCCGTTCGCCCCCGGCGAGTGCAAGCCACCCGCGCACGATGCGGTACAGCACCCAGAGTCCGACACCGAGCGCGAGCACGAAGGCCACCGGAATCCCGATCAGCGTGACGGCGAGCATCCAAGCGACCAGGAACCATGCAAGGGCATACCAGAAGGTGCGGATCCGCCAGCCGAAATGCGAATCGAGGTAGGTCGCGCGGACGTCGCTTCGCTTGAGATAGTTGAGCAGCACGGCCAGCAGCGAGGGCCAGCCACTCAGTAAAGTGGTCACGATGAACGCATGCGCTCTGAAAGCCATATTTGCGCGGTTTCCAAGAGCCACTAACGCCGATGAGCTTTGCAATTTCTTCATTATGGAGGAGGAGTTTTCGGGTGCGAATCGCATCAGGACGAATATGAGTAGAGGCAGCGCCCATCGGTGTAATATGGCAGCCAATGAGATAAATCTCCCCTCTTTGAATAATGACATAGGCTTCTTTGAGATTAGTCCGATTATCCCGAATCGCCTTCACTAGCCACAGCAGCGAAAGCGCGCCGAACACAAAAACAGCAGGTGCCAACCGAATTGGACGACGATCAACCCGCCGGCGAATATGCCCACTCCGTTTCCTGCCGACAGCCCGATCCCGTTCCAGGCATTCGCGCTGGCCAGTCGGTCGGGCGCGACGTGCTGGGCGAGCAGCTTGGAGCTGGCGGGAAAAGCCGTGCTTCCCCCAGTCCCAGCAAGAGGCGCATGATCAGCAGCGAAGCGAAACCGCCCGCCCACCCCGTCAGGAAGGTCGCCAGCGACCAGGCGGCAAGCCCCCAGGTCAGAGTGCGATAGGCATTGAACTTCTCAACCAGCCAGCCCGACAAGATGTGGCCGGGAACGTAAGCGAAAAAGAATGCCGAAGTCAGCGATTAAATCGGCTGAAAAAGTCGCGAGTTTTATAGACGGTGGGGATCAATCTTTCCGGTAAATGAGCGATTTCGGGAAAGCTTTGAACTGCAAGGCTATCATCAATCTTTGCAGCGGACGTGAACAGTCATCCTCTGCCGTACCGCTGCGAGTGGCGGCAGTCGACCCACAGCTGCCTCATGACCTTGGCTCCCAGTTTTCCCGTTTGCGGACGTTCCGGGCTACCCGCGAGGCTGCCCAAGGCTGGGTGAGCCCAATAGCTTGCGCCTGCACAGACGACCAAACTTCAGATAAGTCGGCAAACTCGGCGGACGAGCTAGACTATCGGCTCGTAAGGTATCGCAAGGACGCGATGCATGACGCCGTTATCGGCCGGCAAGGACGCCAGTGCTGGGGCCGCGCGTGCGGGCGACTATGCTCGTCATCGGCCCGAACAGACGCTCCTGTATCAACTCGTTGAACAATACTACCCGGCGTTCGTAGAAGACCTGGCGGCGGGTGAGCGGACGTTGCCGGTGCATGTGCAGCGCGAGTTCGAAGACTATCTGAAGTGCGGCCGCTTGGAGTACGGATTCCTGAGGGTTCGCTGCGTTGACTGTCACGCCGAGCGACTCGTAGCCTTCAGCTGGCCGCTCCTGCGCAT
>SHZM01000021.1 GCA_009692265.1 Gammaproteobacteria bacterium | reverse complement strand
GCAACTGGGCCGGCGTCACTAATTGTTTGTCGTTCATATCGATCACCATGCCTCGCATCATGACCGAACCCAGCTACCCCTTCAGACTCATACTCCGTTGGATTCACGCCCTTTGTTCAGACTCATACCCCATTGGACAAGGCTAATGCTTGAGATTGCTTCGCGCTTCACGCACCATCGCGCCTCGATTAATTCCATAGACCATAGAGGATAGTTTGTTATGGCTTTGTCGCAAGTTCGCCTGGAAACCTCCAAAGGCGATATCACGCTTGAATTATTTACAGAGCAGGCCCCGCTGACCGTCGCGAATTTCACCCAGTACGTGAGCGACAACTCCTACTCTAATACTATTTTTCATCGCGTGATCGATGGTTTCATGATCCAGGGCGGTGGGCTGGACGAAGATATGTCACAGAGAGCGACCCGCGCGCCGGTTCAAAATGAAGCCAATAACGGGCTCAGCAATACCACTGGAACAGTCGCGATGGCGCGCACGAATGATCCACATTCGGCCTCCGCGCAATTTTTCATTAACGTTAACGACAACCTCTTTCTCGACCACCGTACGGAATCAGCTGATGGCTGGGGCTACTGCGTATTCGGGCGCGTTGTTGCCGGGATGGACATCGTGAATCTCATCAAAGGTGTGACCACGGGCAGAAAAGGTGGGATGCAGGATGTTCCGATCGAACCTGTGAAGCTCATCAGCGCGATCGTGCTGTAACGATTGTGATGAAAGGCGTCCTCTTCGCCTCGGATTTGCATTTAAGTCCGCAACGCCCCGATCGAATCGCGCTTTTTTTCCGTCTACTAGAACAAATCGCCCCACGCGCTGAGGCGATCTATTTACTCGGCGACGTCGTCGAATTCTGGGTTGGAGACGACGATGTCGCGCCCGCTCACCGAGCCTTGGTCGAGGCCTTAGCGCTGGCTGCGACGGTCTGTCCCGCCGTGTATGTCATGACGGGCAATCGCGATTTTTTAATGGGCGAGCGATTTTTTGCTGAAACCAAGGCCCGGCCGCTGGCGGATTTTGAAGTTGTGGATCTGTTCGGAACATCCACGCTACTCACCCACGGCGATTTGCTGTGTATCAACGATCTAAAATATCAAGCCTTCCGTCAGTACGTGCGTGCGCCCGACAATCAGCGCCAGTTCCTAAGCCTCCCGCTGGCGGAGCGCTACCGGGTCGCGGCGCAAACGCGCAGCGGGACTCAAGCCTCCATGCTGGAAAAAGAAGATGACATCATGGATGTCGATCCCGACGAAGTTGTCCGCGTGATGCAGGAACACCGAGTTTCACACCTCATCCACGGTCACACGCATCGCCCGGCAGTGCATAGACTCGAAGGCGCACCGCTCAGTCAGCGCATTGTCTTAGGGGATTGGTATACAGGCAATCAAGTCCTGTGGTGCACGGGCGCAGAGAAAAAGCTGATCGGCGCCGCGGAATTGATCGGGACCCTCGCGGCCTAGCTATCTACGCGCCGCCGCGACTGCCGCACGAAAACCGATCCAATCGAATAACGGCCCTGGATCAGTCTTTCGGTCTGGCGCAATATCCGCGTGCCCCACGATCCGCGCTAAAGACAGGGCGGGAAACTGCCCGAACAAAGCTGCAGTTAAGCGTCCTAGGCTGAGATATTGTGCTGGGGTAAACGGATCGTCATCGCAACCTTCCAACTCAACGCCAATCGAACGGTTATTACACGCGTTCTGGCCGCTAAACCGCGACACCCCGGCGTGCCACGCACGGTGTAGCACCGACACATACTGGGTGAGGCGACCGTCACGCTCGATCAGAAAATGGGCGGAGACTTTGAGCCCCTGTAACCCCGAATAGTAAGGGTGTGCACCATAATCCAGCGTATTGCAGAAAAGCGCGCTGATAGCGGCACTGCCGTATTCGCCAGGAGGAAGGCTGATCGCATGCACGACGAGCATATCGACCGTGTGTGGCGGACGCAGATCGTGATTCGGTGAGGGGCGTCGTTCCGCGGCACTCCACCACCCTTCGGTAAACTCACTCGGTATTATCTGCTGCATCGCTTGTCCGTGTGTGCCCTGTCTTCGTCCCGCGCGGTATAGTTCGCAAAACTGTCTACCGCTGCAAGCGCAATTTTGGAGAATCTCATGTTGAAGTTCGATCGAAGCTCGACCGCCATCGACTTTTTTGCGGATCTCGAGGTCTCTGTCGCCAATGCACTCGTCGAAGACATCGGCGCGGGCGATCGTACGGCTCACCTCATCCACCCCACTCGCACAGCGACCGCTTCGGTGATCGTTCGCGAGCCGGCTGTCCTCTGCGGCATCCGCTGGTTCGATCAAGTGTTCAATTCGCTCGATTCAACCACCGGGATCACCTGGAAATTCGCCGACGGAGATCGGTTGAAGGCCGGCGATTTAATCTGCGAAATTGCGGGCAATGCGCGGGTTCTTGTCACGGGTGAACGAACTGCCCTGAACTTTCTTCAGTCACTTTCGGGAACCGCGACCGTCACCGCGCACTATGTCGAAAAACTCGCCAGCGCGAGCACTCGCCTCCTCGACACACGCAAGACAATCCCAGGCCTGCGCCGAGCGCAAAAATACGCAGTGAAATGCGGCGGTGGTTATAACCATCGTGCCGGCCTCTACGACGGTATTCTCGTGAAAGAAAATCATATCGCTGCAGCCGGTTCAATCAGTGCGGCAATTCAAGCATTGCGCAGTGGCGAGGCTGGTATTGCGATCGAAGTTGAAGTTGAGCGCTTAGATCAAGTCGAAGAAGCGATCGCCGCTGGTGCCGACATGTTGCTACTGGATAATTTCGATCTACAACAAATGGCGACAGCCGTGGTCCAGGCAGCGGGACGAGTGCCGCTCGAAGCTTCCGGAGGATTTGAATTAGACAATCTTCCGGCGGTGGCCGCGACCGGCGTGGACTTCGTGTCGATTGGTGCACTGACAAAACATGTGCGAGCGATCGACTACTCGATGCGGATCGTGAGTTTGTAGAATCGCATCGCGCACGATCTGGATACCCAAGCGGAAATACCGACTGCCTGACGTAGCTACCGCCTAAGGGTAGTGGCGCCAACCCCGTGAGCCATCGGACGCGCTTCGCACGCAGTTCAACTACCGTTTTTTGTCTTAAACTTTCCCGCGCACAAATTGGTAAATCTCGACGACTGCACGATCTGCCGCGGCAGTCAGCTGTTCGATCTCGCGCTGACTCCGGTCAGCCAGGGTTCGATCCGTGAGATTCGGCACATTGATATACACGTTTAACGCCGCGCTCTTAAGACCGGCATAGGCGGCCATTGCGGCCACCCCGGCATCGCTAATCACCGTTAAATTACCGATCTTCGCCACCGTTCCGCTCACCTGGAGCACCTCCGCGCACAACCGGGCGCAGCGCAGTGGAACCTCGGTGGCAACGCCGAGAGCGCGTTGAATCGCATCCCCACGCGCGGCTTTTTCCTCATCGCTGGCCCGCGGCAACCCATACGCGGCCATCACCGCATCAAAGGCCGCAATATCCTGAGCATGCGTGGCCGTAACCTGCGCCCGCAGTGCTTCCGCCTGCGCCAAGCATTCCTGGATTTCGTGTTCAACGCCCGCATATTTTCCCTTACCGGTGGTCAACTGGCATACCATTGCGACAAGCGCGGCTCCCATGGCACCCATCAGGCTTGCCGCACTACCACCGCCTGGTGTTGGTGCACGGCTGGCAAGCGCGTCGAGGAATTGTTCAAGACCGTGCTGATCAATCGACATAAGGTATTCGCTGCGACGAGGGAGGCCGGGATTATACTTAGGACCCGGGCCGAAATAATCTTTACATTCGGCTGCTTCTGAGCGATTGCTGCGGCGTTGCGTTTCTTGGCAATGGCCCCACCATTCCCGGCGATAACGCGCCTTGCAGCAAGCGCTCAGAAACACCCTCGGTGAGACAAGATTATTTCCGCCTGGGTCCTTAGCACCAGCAGGTGAGCCACCCGGCACCTGCGCACCGTTCCCGGGAGACTTTGTGAAGAAATTGTTATTCCAGCTAGATACCGATCCCATCCCCAACACCTTCGATACCGTGGTGGCCTATGACGGCGGCGCCGATCACGTCACGGTGCTCGGTGGGGTAAACCCCGACAATGTCGGGCGTTTGGTCGAGGGTGCCATCTTCACGCGTGCGCCGGGCAATAAGAAATTCACCGCATTGTTTATCACGGGCAGCGAGATGGCGGCGGGTGAAGCTGTCTTAGAGAAGATTACGCGACAATTCTTCGGCAATTTTCGCGTGTCGGTGATGCTCGACAGCAACGGTGCGAACACCACTGCGGCCGCCGTGGTCGCAAGCCTGCGCCGAGGGCGCGAAATTGCCGGTCAGCGGGCCGTAATCCTCGCGGGGACAGGGCCAGTCGGGCAGCGCGCTGCAGTGATGCTCGCGCTCGGGGGTGCCACTGTGACGGTGACTTCCCGACAACTCGCGCGCGCAGAGACGGTGTGCGCGGCGTTGAATCGACGGTTTCAAGTTAACTTAGGCGCCGCTGCGGTCGACAACCCCGAAGCATTAACAGCAGCGCTTGATGGTGCAGAGATTGTCCTGGCGACCGGTGCGGCTGGCGTTACCTTGCTACCAGCTTCGATTTGGCAATCCCATGCCAGCCTCAAAGTGATCATGGATGCAAACTCAAGCCCACCGGCCGGAATTGAAGGCATCGAATTGAGTGACCGCGGGAGTCTTAAATACGACAAACAGTGTTTCGGCGCGCTTGGGTTCGGTGGCTTGAAGCTCGAAACACATCGCTGCTGCATCGAGATGCTGTTTGAAGCGAATGATCAGGTGCTCGATGCAGAGCGGATTCTCGCTGTAGCCACCGAGCTGGCTTCTCGTGTTCACAACTAAAGCCAACTAAGGTCATCCCATGTCGACCTTCGACTCCCTACTCACCGCCACTGGCGAGAGGAGCTACTCAAGACGCTGTACCCGGCGACTGCGGTGCGTGACCAGGATCCGCAAGTGCGCCGTTCGCGCGCGGTCGCCAAGAATTTAGGCCTCACGCATTCGCAGCTTCTGTGCAGTATCGGCTTCAATCCGCACATCCATGAACTGCCGGATATCGCGACCTTGCTCGGACTACGCGATTACGAGGAACTCGCGAACGCCCGCAACGAAATTTTCATTAACGACATCTACGAACGAATGGGCATCAAGGATGTGTTGTCGATCTATTTACAGGTGGCGCGCGACCCCAAACACCTGCAGATAATGCAGTATCTTATCAGCCAACGGCTACAGAAAATCGAGAGCCGCATCGAAGCCACGGTCAACTCCCTGGTCATCGAACGCTACAAAAAGGAAATGCGCGCGATCTACAGTGATGGAGTCGCGCAATTTGAATTTATCGATGAACGTCTACGCGCCACCCATAGCGGATTCAGAGCTTTGCTCAACGAAGTGGTGTTGATTGCCGAAAATCGATTGATTCCGATTGGCGATTTATTCTTTCGCGACAACATCCTGCCCGAGGAGAAGCGCCGTTTAATCATTAAAGGCTTCGTTCCGCGGCATCTTATCGAGAGTCGACTCGATGAGAAGACGCTCTCTCCGCAGGAACGCAAGGTACTCGAAGAGCAACTGCGCTTAATGTCGAATTGACGGCTACTTAACGACGACCTGCAAGTGCGATCCAGGTCTCGACCACGGAATCGGGATTCAGCGAAATGCTCTCGATTCCCTGCGCCAACAGCCAGGCCGCGAGATCTGGATGATCGGAGGGCCCCTGCCCGCAGATCCCAATGTACTTCCCAGCCCGCCGACACGCGCTAATCGCAAGTGCCATGAGGCTCTTTACCGCCTCATTACGCTCATCAAACAGGTGCGCGACGAGGCCTGAATCACGATCCAACCCCAAAGTTAGCTGAGTCAGATCGTTGGACCCGATAGAGAAGCCATCGAAGTACTCCAGGAACGCGTCGGCTAACAACGCGTTCGAAGGCAACTCACACATCATGATCAGGCGTAGTCCATGGTGGCCACGCTTTAAGCCATGGCGCGCGAGCAGCTCGACAACTTCGCGCGCCTCGTCCGGAGTGCGCACGAAGGGCACCATGACCTCGACATTGCTAATTCCCATCGTCTCGCGGACCCGACGGATCGCTTCGCATTCCATCTCGAAACATGGCCGAAAGGCCGCGGAGAGGTAGCGCGAAGCACCACGGAAACCCAGCATTGGATTCTCTTCGTGCGGCTCGTACAGCTTGCCTCCAACAAGATTGGCGTACTCGTTGGATTTGAAATCCGACAACCGTACGATCACAGGATGCGGTGCGAACGCCGCACCGATCGTGGCGATACCTTCGGTCAGTCGCGTAACGAAAAATTCACGCGGCGACGAATACGCCGAGATTCTCGGGGCGATACTGGCGCGGAGTTCTGCCGGAAGGGATTCGTATTCGAGTAGGGCTCGTGGATGGATGCCGATCATCCGGTTGATGATGAATTCCAACCGCGCGAGTCCAACACCGCGATGCGGCAGATTCGAAAACGCGAAGGCTCGGTCGGGATTCCCCACATTCATCATGATCTTCACCGGGAGCTCGGGCATCGCCGCGAGTTCAATCTCGCGGCGTGAAAATTCAAGCTTCCCCGCGTAGATAAAACCCGTATCACCTTCGGCGCATGACACCGTGACAGATTGTCCGGGTTTGATTTGTACCGTTGCATCACCGCACCCGACGACTGCCGGCACGCCCAATTCGCGGGCGATAATCGCCGCGTGGCAGGTCCGCCCGCCGCGATTGGTAACGATAGCCGCGGCGCGTTTCATCACCGGCTCCCAATCCGGATCGGTCATGTCCGTGACAAGCACTTCACCTTCGGCGAGTTCGCCCATCGTCGACAAATCCGTCACCACCCGTGCGATACCGCTGCCGATGCGTTGGCCAATACTGCGGCCCTCCGCGATCACTTCGCCACGCTGGGCCAAACTGTATCGTTCAATGACTTGCTGGGTTCGGCTTTGCACCGTTTCTGGCCGAGCTTGCACCACGTAAAGATGCCCGTCGATACCGTCGCGTGCCCATTCGATATCCATCGGACGGCCATAGTGCGCCTCGATCGTCAGCGCAATCCGCGCCAATTCTTCGATTTGCGGATCCGTAGCGCTGAATCGACCTTGCTCTTCCTCTGAAACGTCGGAGGTGACCACGGACACACCCTGCGCGCTCAAATCGGCATAGGTCATCCGAAAATGTTTGGTGCCCAAATTGCGGCGAAGAATCGCCGGGTGCCCGAGCCTGAGGCCTGGCTTATAAACGTAGAATTCATCGGGGTTCACGGCACCCTGAACCACCAATTCACCCAAGCCGTAGCTGGCGGTAATAAAAACGACATCGCGAAACCCGGACTCGGTATCCAAGGTAAACATCACGCCACTCGTGCCTAGATCACTACGCACCATGCGTTGAATGCCGACCGACAACGCTACCTGGTGATGGTCGAAGCCATGATGCGCACGGTAGGAAATCGCGCGATCGTTGAACAATGACGCGAAGACGTCCTTGATTCGATGCTTAACTTCGACGAGCCCCCGCACGTTGAGAAACGTTTCCTGCTGTCCGGCAAAAGAGGCGGTGGGTAAATCTTCGGCAGTGGCGGACGAGCGAACCGCGACCGAGAATTCATGGGTCGCGCCGTTCACCATGGTGGCGTAAGCCTCGTCGATGGCGGCTTCGAAAGGTGGCTGCAACGGTGTCTGAAGTACCCATTGTCGAATCTCGCGCCCAGTATTGACTAACGCCGCCACGTCATTGGTGTCCAGCTGCGCTAGTCGATCCCTGATCCGCTTTGCGAGCCCCTCGTGCTCCAGGAACTCACGAAATGCCTCCGCCGTCGTCGCGAAGCCGCCGGGGACGCGAACCCCAGCACTGCTTAAATGGCAAATCATTTCGCCTAACGAGGCGTTTTTACCGCCTACTCGCTCTATGTCACGCATTCCCGTTTGGTCGAGAGCGACGATGTATTCGGTCATGCAAAGCCTTCTTATGCGACAATTTAGTTCAGGCGGCGATTGTACTCGACCCGCTTTCAACCGCTAATGTCGGGGCACCGCGAAATGAAGCGACGAGTGTTTTTTGTGTCGGATCGGACTGGGATAACGGTAGAAACCTTGGGCCAGAGTTTGTTGACCCAGTTTCCTGGATTCGAGTTCGCAACCCGGACTTTGCCATTTGTCACCAACCAAGCCGCCGCGTATAGCGCTGCCGAGACGATTCGCGCTGCCACACGGGAAGACGGGCTCCCACCCTTGGTGTTTAGCACACTGACAGACCCCGCGACGCAGTACATCATTGCGTCGAGCGGTGAACACGTCTTCGACCTGTTCGGCACGTTCATCGAACCGCTCGAAGGCGCGCTAGGGCGCGAGTCCTCGCATACAGCCGGGCGCATGCACGGCATCGGCGATATCCTCGCCTACGAGCGACGACTCACCGCGCTGAATTTCACATTAAGCCATGACGACGGGCTTGGTACGCGGGATCTGCACGAAGCAGAAATTGTGCTAGTCGGCGTGTCACGCTGCGGTAAAACGCCGACCTGTCTATACCTGTCGATGCATTACTCACTGAAGGCCGGGAATTACCCCCTCACCGATGACGACTTCGAGCAGATCAAGCTGCCGAAAATTTTGGAATCGAGTCGTCGAGTGCTGTACGGCTTGACGATTTTGCCGGAGCAACTGAGTCGGATCCGCAGCCAACGGCGACCGGAGGGGGGCTATTCCACGTTGGCGCAATGCCAGTCCGAAGTCGCGCGTGCGGAGCAGTTGTTTCGAAAGGAAGGAATTCCGTATTTGGACACGACTACCGTTTCGATTGAGGAAATTGCAGCGACGATTGTGCGCGACAAGGGCCTACGCTAAATCTACGGCGTCACTGAAAAGCGTA
Organism: Gammaproteobacteria bacterium; assembly: GCA_009692265.1. Lineage (GTDB taxonomy): Bacteria > Pseudomonadota > Gammaproteobacteria > CAIKBL01. The sequence goes on along the minus strand of SHZM01000021.1, from coordinate 37,430 downwards.
CTTCCCCGGCTTCCCAAAAGCGCGCGACGTACGATCCTTTGGTGGCGGGTACAGGATCGCTAAACGCGCCGGTTACTAACAATGTCCCAGCCGGAAGGTTCCATCCCTGCGCGATTAGTTTATTAATGAGCCAGTACAAAGCGGTGAGCTGGCTCCCCATCACATTAATCGCACGCCCGCGATCGACCACCGTTTCGGCAATAAGTAGCTCAACAATTACCCCGTTGATGGTCTCGGCGCTCGTATTTGGCAGCGGCTTGCCGACTATCAAATTCGCAAACGCGGCATTCCCGGCGATAAAATCTTCGCCACGAAACCCCGTCGGTCGCTCAAAATGATAATCCGAGAACTCGACCACCGGCATGGCCGTCGCAATCAGTGGCGCAAGCTGCGAAAGGTCTGAAAGTGGTGCGGTGACGCCTGCCTTAAGCACGAAACCCAAACCGGGTGCGATCATCAAATGTTTGAAATCACGCAAGCGCAGCTCGGCGTTTCCGCGTAGCAACCCGGCCCGCAGCATTGCCCCTGTCACCGGTTCGCGCACACCGAATTCCACTTGCCCACGCGGCCGGGTCAGGCTGGCACGGAATCCCGCGACATCGGTGGCGGGTGCCAAGGTCGCAATTACCCTGCGTTGAACGTTATACGCTTCGCTCAGACTCAGTCCGGCACCATAGTCGGAAAGCACCGGCAACGCCCGCTTGTGCTGTATTTGCGTCGCCACGACTGCCGCCCAATCATCCAGGGTTGACCAGGCGGCGAGCGGTGCGCAGTGCGCGATTAGACAAAGTAAAAAAACTGCGCGAAACATGGCAGGTGACGCCTGTATTCTCGTTTGAAGTTTATTAATATGGCCCGAGCACAGTTTCGCAAGTTCTCAGGCGCAACCCTCGTCGCTTGACTGCTCGAAGTAGCGCCTTTCTAATGCCTCGGGCGCCCTGAATTCTACTCGACTTTAGACGTGACGCCGCAAGCCGGGACGATTAAGCGGTTCTTTTCGGAGTAATCACCCCGCTAGACTCAACCCTCCAAGTTACCTGTCCTAATTCGAGAGGTCTCGGTACGCATGCGCAAAGCTCACAACTCGCGAAAGTCCCTGTCTACCCTTGGTGTATTACTGTCCTTGATATTCTGCACCAACGTCATTGCACAGGAATTGCCCGACGACGAATACGCCTGTTTGTCCGATGTTCTGCGCCATGGCCTTGCGAACGAAACAAAACAAGTGGTGATCGCGAATCTTACGAGCGGAGATCCAAGCGCGATCGTTGACGGTAGTCTTCCATCGGAGGCGCGCGCGACCGAACTAAACACCAACGTTGAACTATTGCGCGAGTGGGCTCGGCTTAATCAGACCACGCACCCGCTGGCCGCCAGTTTCACCCTGCCCGTTCCCTATATCCTGCTCACCGAAAGCGATCGGGATCTCCTGTTTCGCGGCGATAACCCGGAAGCCGGTTGGAAGTTGTTTTTTGCCCGCTATGCAAATAGTCCTGGTCTACTGCGCGTCTCTCGGGTGGCCTTCGACAGCACAAAAACCCACGCACTCCTCTACTTGGAATTACAGTGTGGGGCCGAATGCGGGGCTGGCCGCCTTATTCAAGCCAAACGCGTCGCCGACGGGCCCTGGGAAATTGAATTTGGCGAATTGATGTGGGTCGCAGGTCCGAAATCGTGAAAAAACTCTGTGTGTTCTGCGGCGCTAGAAGTGGGAATCGACCAGCTTACCGAACTGCCGCGCAGGCGTTCGGCACGGCCTTAGTCCACGCCAAGTGGGATCTTGTCTATGGTGGCGGCCGAGTCGGTTTAATGGGTGAGGTCGCCCAAGCGGCACTCGATGCTGGTGGGTATGTCACCGGCATCATTCCCGGCTTTTTGCATAGCCGCGAAGCGGTTCATCCTGGACTTCAGGTGTGTCACACCGTCGGTGATTTATTTGAACGTAAGTCGATGATGCTGGAGATTTCAGATGCGTTTGTCGCGCTGCCCGGCGGCGTTGGGACCTACGATGAACTTCTCGAAGTCATCGCCTGGCGCCAGCTAAGACAATTAAATAAACCGATTGGGTTGCTGAACGTCGACAATTTTTTCGCGCCGTGGCTCGGCGCGCTAGCCCATGCAGCGACCGAAGGCTTTATTGCACAAGCGGAAATTGATGGGCTGCTCGTTGCAGCTACACCGGAGGAGCTGTTGGCGAAGCTCGTGCAGAGCACACCCTGATGGCGTTATCCGCGGTAATCTTCGATATGGACGGGGTGTTGATCGATTCTGAACCGATCATTCGCGGCGCCGCGCAACTCGCCGCGATGGAAATTGATCGAACTATCACAGACCACTTTTATGCGAGTTTGCTCGGACTGCCCAGCCCGCAAGTGGAAGTCGCGTTTATGCGGGAGTTCGGGCACGATTTTCCGCTCGCGGATTTTCGTCACCGCTTCGAGCGTTGCTACCGCAGCGAAATAGACCATCGTGGCTTAGCCGCAAAACCTGGAATTCCGATGCTGCTTGATGAGTTACTTGCTCGTGGAATCCCGATTGCAGTCGCGACGTCCACCCGCGCGAATAACGCGGCAAGCGCGCTTGCCGCGACCGGGCTGCTCGCGCGCTTGGCTGTCTGCGTTACCGGCGATCAAGTACAAAACGGAAAACCCGCACCGGATATTTTCCTACTTGCGGCCAGCCGAATTGGGGTTGCACCGCAGAACTGTATCGCGGTCGAGGATTCGGAAGTCGGTGCCCGCGCTGCAGTGGCGGCGGGCATGTATACGTTGTTGGTCCCGGATCTCAAGCAACCCTCCGAAGAATTGGCCAACTTAGTCGCTGAAATTTATTCCTCCATGCCGCTGGCCGCGCGCCGGATTCTCACCTTGCTGGCAGCGAACCCCTAAGGCCAGCTTCAGGACGGTAGCGCCGTCACTTTAGATAGTTTTTAATGCTGACATTCGACCTTGTGGAGAAAATTCGTGCTTGGGAACAAAACCCTCATGGCGCTCACGTTCGTATTTCTCGTGAGTGCGATGGCAGCCGATGACGAAGCCGCAATGACGGCAGAGGTCTACGCGATCGCCAAAGGTGCGAAGAACGAAGATGTGCTTAAGCACATCTCTAATCCGGATCATTACGACGCAATGGCCAAGGCCCGTGGCGAAGACTCCGCTCCCGCACAAGAGAATCTCCGCATTCAGGAGGTCACGGTCAAGCATATTGACGAGACCCACGCGGTCGCGCGAGCCCAGTATGCTGAAAAACATTCCGGTCGAAGCGGCGAAGAGGAAATTCACTTGGAATTGAAAGAAGGTAAGTGGCAGGTAATATCACCGCCTGCTCCACCGAGCCTTGAGGAATACTCTCGATTTGCGCACCTACCTGTGGCTCGGCTTCGCGACATGCTTACTCCTTGCTGGGTGCGATCGCCTTTCGAGCGGCACTCCGCAGCGCGCGTGGGAAGAGACAATGCAAATTCGGCAGGCACGAGATTACGCGCGACTATGGGAGACCTTGGCGAGCGAATCAAAAGAACAGATCGCACACGTCCTCGAGTATGTGAAAATGGAGCCAAGCTATATCTCGCACCTAAGCGAAAAATTCCAAATTGAATCCGCGTCGCTGGCGAAGATGGACGCCGCCGGCTTTTTTGCCGCGCTCATGAGTGGCGTGGAACTCAATCATCCCCAAGTCGTCGATCTACAGATGAAAAATGCCGAAGGCGCGAAATTTCTCCGCACCCGCATCAAGGATGATCGGGCGGTCGTCTCGTGGCGGTCGGGAACCGGCAAGGAAGAACAGACTTTTTTTATCCGTGAAGGTGGCGAATGGCGACCTGTCCTTCAACGCCCTTAATCCAGAGCATACGCGAGCAGCAATTACCGTGAACCACTTCCATGCACATGCAAAACAAGCGGGCTTGGCATTATGCCTGCTGTCGCTTATCACTTTTAAAGCCTGGCCGCAGACCGCAGACACAGCTCGGACCACGGCGGCGGAGGCGCTGGCCGCCTATGCTCGATTCGCTTTGGCCCCGGAGCAGAATCTAAAAGAGGCACCGATCTTCCTCGGCTATATGCAAAGCGGCGCGGTCCATGCCGTGCTTAATGCGAACCTGTTGTTTTGGATGTATCGACCTTTCCCGCCCGACGTTCAAGCCGTGCTTTACGCCGCTTATATGGGCGGGAATCTCCACTCGCAATTGGAGACCCACAAGCAGGGAGACGATCCTGCGGCAGGAATGTCCGCTGCCATTGACGCTTATGCCGGACTAAAAGAAACCCACGCCGATTTAAAGATCGCCGAATTCGAACAATTGCTGGAGGCGCAGCGGGCCGGGAATCTCGCATCCGCGGTCGATGCCCTAGCCTCCGGCGTTAAGGCGCCGTAGCTGGCAACTGAACCATGCCGCCGCCGCGCAGGACCAAATTCCCCACTCGACCTGCCGTATTCGCGCGCGGCACCTTGGCCTTGATTTATGATTTCGACGGCACCCTCACTCCGCAGCCGATGCAGGAGTACACGGTATTGCCGCAACTCGGCATTTCGCCGCAGGCGTTTTGGAACGAGGTCAATGGCGAAGTTCGTCGCACTGGCGGCGACAGCATCCTGACATACATGCGTCTGCTCGTCGAAAAAATCGAGGCGAACAAAGCCCATCTAAGTCGGGAAGCGCTGCGTCGACTTGCGCGCGGAATTAAGTACTACGCCGGAGTCGCGACTTGGTTCGACCGCATGAATCGCTATGTCGCTGCGCAGTCCAATGGTCTGGTTCAGGCGAAGCACTATATTATTTCCGCGGGCCTGAGCGAGATCCTCGAAGGGATTAGCATCAAGCACCATTTTGAGCGGATTTACGCTTCGCAGTATCATTTCAATCATCATGAAGTCGCCTGCTTTCCAACGATCGTCATCAACGACACCAGTAAGACTCAGTATCTGTTTCGGATCAACAAAGGGCGCGAGGCGGCTGGCGAATCAATCAACGAGTACATGCCCGAAAGTGAACGCCCGATCCCGTTTAGCCACATGATCTATATCGGCGATGGCATGACTGACGTCCCCTGTATGACTGTGACAAAAATGTATGGCGGCTTCGCGGTCGCTGTGCATAATCCCGAGCACGAAAAATCGATCGAGACATGCCGGGAGCTCATCCGCGCCAATCGAATCGACTATTACGCGGCAGCGGACTATCGCGCGGGGCGTACCCTGGAAAAGCGGGTCCGGACGTTGCTGGACATCATCGTCGCGCGCAGTCGATTCGAACGCGAGCGACACCAGTTCATGCAAGAAATGTCTCAATCTTAGAAAACACGGAAGCCTAACGTTTGAAAACCCGCCGGACTTTTCGCCCCGCTCATAGTGATTGCCATGTGTATTTTTTGATCTGCGCTCTAAGCGCGATATTAGCCGCGTGCAAGGCGCCTGATCTCAAGCCGGATTTTCTCAAGCGCGACAAACCAGTAGCGGTTGCGCCTAGCCCTAGACCCGTACCGACCCCGGCACCGAGCCTAGTTGATCCCTCATTAACGCCGCGCGAATTGCTCACGGCCAGACTGCTCAACCCGCGCTCGGCGGATTCCGCGACTCCGGGAATGACGGTCGGGAAGCTAATAGAGTTCGCGGATCGCTATCTCGCCTGCGATTGCGCGAATACGCGCTTTGCCAAGGCCTGGCACCCCATTGAGGGTGGTTACGAACTGGCCACGAATGCGGGTCAGGTACGCCCGCTACGCTTCATCTGCAGTGGCATCGGGGAAGCCTTGAGTTGTTATCTCACCGAAATCGATCGGGGCGCGGCTCTCACCAACCTAACCGAGCGCTTCATGCCCGGGGGCGACTTCATTGAGTTTATCTACGGCCACGGCCTCAACTGCCCGCGAGTAGAGCCTTGCCCTTCCCCTATTCCAGGACTCAAATAGCCCTCTTAAAGATCTCCCCGAGGTTGACCGACATCGATTACAGGCCTGGAACCTTCAGGACCCGAGTTTGCGTCGCGCGGCAATCCTCTTAGAGTTGGGGCACCCACGGTTGCGGGTAAGCGTAGCCTTGTTACGTATGTTTAGCCTTCGGGATAGTCTGTCGAGAGGACGATTGAGATGAGTGTTGCGATGACCCTATCGACCATGAATGACCTGGATCCGCAGGAAACACAGGAGTGGCTCGAAGCCCTTGCCGCGGTTGCCCAAGGCGAAGGGATCGAACGTGCCCATTATTTATTGGAACGTCTAATCGATTCCGCGCGTCGCTCCGGCGTGGATCTTCCGTACTCGGCGAACACCGCCTACTTAAATTCGATTCCGCCGGATCGCGAAAAGTACACCCCGGGAGACCCGGCACTCGAGTGGCGGATCCGCTCGATTAATCGCTGGAACGCGATGGCAATGGTGGTCAAGGCGAATCACAAAAATAGCGAATTCGGTGGACATATCGCGAGCTACGCCTCGGCCGCCACGCTCTACGAAGTGGGCTACAACCATTTTTGGCGCGCACCAACCGCCGACTACGGTGGCGATATGATCTTCATGCAAGGTCATTCGGCACCGGGCATTTACGCGCGCGCCTTTTTGCTCGGCCTCATCAGCGAAGACCAATTGAATAATTTTCGCCAGGAAGTCGATGGGCACGGTTTGAGCTCCTACCCACATCCCTGGTTAATGCCGGATTTCTGGCAATTCCCAACCGTTTCGATGGGGTTGGGTCCGATCATGGCGATCTACCAGGCGCGCTTCCTGCGCTATCTCGAACATCGCAACCTGACTCCGGCCCAAGGGCGCAAGATCTGGGCGTTCATGGGCGATGGCGAAATGGACGAACCGGAATCGTTCGGCGCGGCCACGCTCGCGTCGCGTGAAAAGCTCGATAACCTGGTGTTTGTGATTAATTGCAATCTGCAACGCCTCGATGGCCCAGTGCGCGGCAACGGCAAGATCATTCAAGAGCTGGAATCCGATTTCCGCGGTGCCGGTTGGAATGTCATTAAAGTGATCTGGGGCGCTGCGTGGGATCCGCTGCTCGCGAAAGATACCAAGGGCGTGCTGTTACGGCGCATGGAAGAAGTCGTTGACGGCGAATACCAAGCCATGAAGGCCGTGAACGGCGCCTACGTTCGCGAGCATTTCTTCGGTAAATATCCTGAGCTGAAGCAGCTTGTCGCAAGCATGAGTGACGACGACATCTGGCGTCTGAACCGTGGCGGCCACGATCCCCACAAGGTCTTCGCGGCTTATTCGGCGGCGATGGCTCACACCGGTCAGCCCACTGTAATTTTATGCAAGACGGTGAAGGGCTACGGCATGGGGGAAGCGGGCGAAGGGAAGATGATCACCCATCAGCAAAAGAAGATGGGAGAAGCCGCACTCAGGCATTTTCGTGACCGGTTTAATATTCCAGTCTCGGACGCGGATCTCGCCGGAGCCCCATTCTACCGCCCACCCGATGACAGCCCGGAAATGAAATACCTGCGCGAGCGGACCGCGGCAATGGGTGGCTTCCTGCCGCAGCGGCGACCGCGCGCGGACAAGCCATTGCAGATCCCCGATCTCACCCTCTTCGAGGCGATGCTGAAAAGCACTGGCGACCGCGATATCTCAACCACGATGGCTTTCGTCCGGCTCCTCGCGGCCCTCACCCGCGATAAAACACTGGGCCCCAGGATTGTGCCAATCGTCCCAGACGAAGCGCGAACTTTTGGCATGGAAGGTATGTTCCGCCAACTCGGCATTTACTCCTCGGTCGGTCAATTATATGAACCGGTCGACCATGACGAATTGATGTACTACCGCGAGGACATTAAAGGACAGATCCTGGAAGAGGGTATTAACGAAGCCGGTGGCATGTGTTCATGGATCGCGGCGGCAACGGCCTATTCGAACCACAACCTGCAAATGATCCCCTTCTTTATTTTTTATTCGATGTTTGGATTTCAACGGGTCGGAGATCTCGCCTGGGCTGCTGGCGACATGCAGGCCCGCGGCTTTCTGTTAGGCGGTACTTCTGGCCGCACGACTTTGGCCGGCGAGGGCTTGCAACACCAGGACGGCCACAGCCACCTGCTGGCGGCAACGTTCCCGAATTGCCGCAGCTATGACCCCACCTTCGCCTACGAACTCGCCGTCATTGTGCACGATGGTCTGAAGCGGATGATTGAGCAACAGGAGAACTGTTTTTACTACATCACCGTGATGAACGAGAACTACGTACATCCGGCGCTGCCGGCGGGTGCCGAGATCGGCATCGTTAAAGGCATGTATCCGTTTGAACTCAATGAAGGGGCGAAGCTCGACCTGCTCGGTTCGGGGGCGATTCTGCGGGAAGTGATCGCAGCGGCAGCGTTACTGAAAGACGACTTCGCGGTCTCGGCAAATATTTGGAGCGTGACCAGTTTTAACGAATTGCGTCGCGATGGCCTCGACTGCGAGCGCTGGAATCTATTGCATCCAGAAGATCCACCGCGCGTGCCCTATGTCACCTACTGTTTGAATGAAACGAGGCTTCCGGTAGTGGCTGCCACGGATTATTTGAAGGCCTATGCCGATCAGGTGCGTGAGTTCATCCCCACCCGCTATCGGGTGCTTGGCACCGACGGCTTTGGTCGCTCTGATTCACGCGCGAAGCTGCGTGAGTTCTTTGAGGTCAATCGGTTCTATATCACGATCGCCGCGCTTAAAACCCTCGCTGACGAAGGTCAGATTCCAGCCCGTCAAGTCAGTGAGGCGATAAGTAAGTACGGAATCAATCGCGACAAACCCAATCCGGCAACGGTGTAGCTATGCAGATCGAAGTACCTAATATCGGTGATTTCGAAGCCGTCGATGTGATCGAAGTGCTGATAAAGGTTGGCGATGTCATCAAGCCGGAGGATCCGCTTGTCACCCTTGAAAGTGAAAAGGCAACGATGGATATTCCGGCGCCACAAGGTGGTCGGGTAACCGCGGTGCACGTGCGGGTTGGCGATAAAGTCTCCCAAGGCAAACTCATTATCGAGTTTGAACCCGAAGGGATCAGCGAGACGGCACTACCCACACCAACATCCGACGCACCCGCGCCACCCCCCAAGGAAGCCCCTGCAACCCTAGCTCCAACAGGGTCGAGCGCGCCAAGGACCACGCCGATATACGCGTTCGTCTCGCCAGATCCTGGACCACGGGTAGAAACTCCGCCCGCAAGCAGCGACGCGCTACTGCAGAGTGGCACGCCGATCTACGCCAGTCCGGGATTGCGCAAGTTTGCGCGCGAACTCGGGGTAGACCTTAAAGCTGTGAAAGGCAGCGGACGCAAGCAGCGGGTGATGCGTGATGATGTTACCGTCTTCGTCAAACAGGCGCTGCACGCCACTCCCAGCGCGGGAAGGGGCAGTTTCACCCTACCGCAGGCGCCAGCCATCGATTTCAGTAAATTTGGCGCGATCGAATCGCGTCCTTTGAGCAAGATCAAGAAGCTGACTGGACAGAATTTGCACCGCGCGTGGGTATCCATTCCGCACGTGACGCAGTTCGATGAAGCGGATATTACCGAGCTCGACGCGTTCCGGCGGTCAAAGTCCGACGAACTCCAGGCGCAGGGAAGGAAACTGACCTTGGTCGCGTTTCTGCTCAAGGCCGTAACCGTAGTGCTACACAAATATCCCGACTTCAATTCCTCGCTGGCACCTGACGGTGAATCGCTAATTTACAAAAAATACTTTCATGTCGGACTCGCAGTGAATACCGAGCGCGGATTACTGGTACCGGTAGTGCGCGACGTCGAGCAAAAAACCCTGCTCGAATTAGCCGGCGAGATCCAGGCACTAAGCCTGAAAGCACGCGACGGAAAATTAACGCCAGGCGAGATGCAAGGCGGGTGCTTCACAGTATCGAGTTTGGGCGGCATCAGCGGGACCGGTTTCACGCCGATTATCAACCCACCGGAGGTCGCGATTCTTGGGGTCTCACCTTCCGCGACGAAGCCTGTCTACCGCGAGCAAACCTTTGTCCCGCGGCTAATGCTGCCCTACGCTCTCTCGTACGATCACCGGGTGATCGACGGCGTAGCAGCGGCCGAATTCACTCGTCATCTTAGTCTGGTGTTAGGCGATATTCGGCATCTCCTGCTGTAGCCATGTCGCAGCCACCACAGGCCCGTTTCTCGATCTGTGTGATCGAAGACGATGCAAGACGCCTCCTGTTTCTGCATCGCGCGCCCACCCTCACATTGGAGCCGAATAAATGGGGGTTCCCAGCAGGGCATATCGAAGAAGGAGAAGTTCCGAGAGCGTGCGCGTACCGCGAGCTTGCCGAAGAAATAGGCACGGGCGCAAAGGTCCTGGAGAAAATTGTCTTGGGCCCACTACGCGATAGCTTTTACGGCGGGATATACGAAATTCATCTGTTTCACTTTCACTGGTTAGGTGGAAGTATCGAGCTTAATCACGAGCACTCGGAGTATCGATGGGCGGGTCCAGATGATTACCAGGACCTCGATCTCATGGATGGAATCGAGGAAGACATCGCGCTGCTCGATTTGTGGCCACGATCCGCTTTGAACCAGGCTCGACTACCACCCGCGCTCCGAGGATGAGCGCGATACCTCTTGTCTATGATGAATTCGGTGCAGGGCCGCCGTTGATCATTTTGCACGGCCTGTTCGGCAGCGCACGAAACTGGCAAAACTACGCTAAAACTCTGGCAGAGCGTCACCACGTTATCGCAGTCGATCTGCGCAATCACGCGCGCTCACCGCACGCACCAACTCATACGTATTCAGACCTCGCCGAAGATGTCGCAGCACTCCTCGAGTCGCTTGATCTGAGCGACGTAACCCTCCTAGGGCATAGCATGGGTGGCAAAGCTGCGATGACTCTCGCATTGGCATCGCCCGCGCGCCTCGCGAAGCTTGTTATCGTCGATATTGCACCAGTCGCGTACGATGATCACCATACGTCGCTGATTGACGCGATGCTCGCTATGCCGTTGGCCGAAGTGCACCGCCGACAAGATGCCGAACGGTGGCTGGAAAGCCTCGTCCCGGACCCCACAATCCGGCTGTTTTTGCTGCAAAACCTGCAATTCGGCGCAGGCGGTTCGCAGTGGCGACTGAATCTGCCAGTACTGCGAGCTGCCATGCCTGAGCTAATCGGTGCAATTACGCCTGCCGGCGGCGCACAATTCACGAAACCCGTGCACTTTATTCGTGGCGCTCGCTCGGATCGAATCGTCGATTCGACTCTACCCATTATCGCGAGCTATTTCCCGCTGTACGCCGTGCACACTGTCGCTAACGGTGGTCACTGGCCCCACAGTGAAGCACCAACGGAGTTTCGGGTTCACCTCGCCACAGCGCTCGATCACTGATCACATCTAGATCTCGTTACAGCTCGCGGGCACAATGCGCGCTGCCTTTAGTCAGAGAAATAAGTCGCACATCATGACCCACTCCGCTGTCAGAAAAGTTGTCCTAGCCTATTCAGGTGGCCTTGATACCTCTGTCATCCTCAAGTGGCTGCAAGAAACGTACGCCTGCGAGATCGTCACCTTTACCGCTGATATTGGCCAAGGCGAAGAACTTGAACCGGCACGCAGCAAAGCTGAATTGCTCGGGGTGCGCGAGATTTTTATCGATGATCTGCGCGAGGAATTCGTGCGCGATTTCGTGTTCCCGATGTTCCGCGCGAACACGCTTTACGAAGGCGAGTATTTACTGGGCACCTCGATCGCGCGTCCCTTGATCGCCAAACGTCTTGTCGAAATCGCGCGGATAACAGGGGCCGATGCGATCTCGCATGGCGCCACCGGCAAAGGCAACGACCAGGTTCGTTTCGAACTCGGCGCTTATGCATTGCAACCAGACATCCGCGTGATTGCACCGTGGCGCGAATGGGATCTCACGTCGCGCGAAATGTTGCTGGCCTATGCAAAGAAACACCAGATCCCAATCGAATATCAGTCCGGGAAGAAATCGCCCTATTCGATGGACGCGAATCTGTTACACATCTCCTATGAAGGCGGAGTCCTGGAAGATCCCTGGACCCCAGCCGAAGACGGCATGTGGCGCTGGTCGGTGGCGCCCGAAGCTGCGCCTGATAAGCCGCTGTGGCTCGACCTCGATTTCGAACGCGGCGATGTAGTTGCCCTCGACGGCAAGCGACTATCACCTGCGACGTTGCTTGCCGAGCTCAATAGGATCGGTGGGGAGAACGGTATCGGCCGGCTCGATTTAGTCGAGAATCGCTATGTTGGAATGAAGTCTCGCGGATGCTATGAAACGCCGGGTGGGACGATTTTGCTCAAAGCACATCGAGCGATCGAATCGATTACCCTCGATCGCGAAGTCGCACACCTCAAGGATGATTTGATGCCGCGCTATGCCTCGCTGATTTACAACGGGTATTGGTGGAGTCCCGAACGCCGGATACTGCAAACGATGATCGACGATTCACAGCAACGGGTGAACGGGAAAGTACGTTTAAAGCTCTACAAGGGCAGCGTCACGGTGATTGGACGGGAATCGCAATACGACAGCCTATTCAATACCAAGCTTGCGACGTTTGAGGACGATGCGGGCAGCTACAACCAAGCCGATGCCGGGGGATTCATCCGCCTCAATGCGTTACGGCTCCGCGTTGCCGCGAAGCGGGGCAGCTAACTTCCGCTTGCGGAGGTGATCCCCGTCACCTTCGGACCTTCTTATCTGTGACCACGGTCACCACCGTTAAGCGCGCTGGCGTCTAGTATTCCTCCTACGCCTACCCCCCGTAATCGCGGCTTACGGGTTTCGGCAGGTCGCGGCCCCTCCGGGAGCGTATCGAGCGGAATCAAGCGAGGTGATCCTTTGAGATCCACGGAAACAGAAGTCGGTCCATCGCCCGCTATTCTGGCTAACGCTTCAATGCTACCCGCCGACACCGCGGGCCCTGAGGATCTTTGCGATTGGTTCACCGCGCTGCATGCTAGCGGGTGGCTCGCCGCAAGTTCTTTCGGCGTGCTGGTAATGCTTTTTTTTCATGGCACGCCGTTTGGGGCCACCACGTTGGGCTGGGGCTTCTTCATGCTCGCGAACGCTTCTGCGTTTCGTTTTCTGTGCGCGCAGCTGATTAATCGTGGCCCACGGTTTATCGACCGCAAAACACTCTTCACGACATTTGCAGCGCTGTTGGGGGCGGGCTGGGCACTAGGTTTTTATTTACTCGCCAACTCTGGTTCGGAGGCTGAAATCGCCGCCGCCTTCGCCATTAGCGCAGGAGCCGTGTTACTCGGGATCCCGGTATTTTCACATCAGGGTGCGAGCTACTTTGTGCTCCTCGCCACCTACTCAATCCCAATGCTGTGGTTTTTATTTCTGCACCATGGTGCCCTCGCCACCTGGGTCGCAGTCACTTTATGTCTGGTGCCGGTGGTACAAATCGCGCGCTTGCACCAACGCTCGCTCAGCACTTTAACCAAGCTTCTCAACACGGTACTGGCGATTCGTAACCGGCGCGCGCTGTTTGCGTCTCGCTCAGATCACGCTGACTTTGTGGATTATGCACAGTCACAAATCGGACGAGTTCGGCAAGCTCTATTGGACAGTGAGCGTTTACAGGGCTGCTAGACGGCTTGCCAGACGGACTTGTTCGCGTGGATGCCAAGGGTCGCGTTGAGGATATGAACGAAATCGCGGAAGTCTTAACCGGTTTCAAAGTCACTGAAGCGCGGCACCAACCACTTCAGGCCATCGTTAATCTGCAATCTGCGCGCGACGGCAATCTTGCGAACTCAGTGGCCCGCCTGTGCTTGAGTTTGCGCACAGTGCAGCGCGGCGACGAGAGCGTGATCTTACGTCGACGCGATGGCGTTCACTACGGCATCGATTACTCGATGTCGCCTCTCGGCAGCGATGGCGCTGGCGGTGCCGTCTTGTTGTTGCGTGACGTAACGGCTCGCCGACAAGCGGCTAAGGCGGCAAGGTGGACCGCTGGTCACGATGAACTTACTAAACTGGCGAACCACGCCACTTTTGAGGCGCGTTTAAGCGCTGTTCTGGAACAAGAATCCACGGGCATCCAAACCCAACATGGATTGTGCGTGATCGAGATAGATCAGTTCGGCTTCATCAACGAAACCTACGGCGTCGCCGCTGGTAATCTGGTATTGCAACGCCTCTCTGAAGAGCTGCAGCGGAAAATTCGAGGCGTCGATTTACTCGCGCGCCTGGACGGGAATCGCTTTGGAATCCTGTTACTGCATTGCCCTTTCGATAAGACAAAACTAATCGCCGAAACCTTGAGACAGGAGATCGAAACACTAACTTGCGCTTGGCACGATACGGAGATCAAGGTCCGGGCGAGCATCGGAATAGCCGAAGTACTGCCCCGAAACGGAAATTCGACTGAACTGCTCGCGGCGATCGATCAAGCCTGCCTGAAGGCCCGGCAGGCGGGCGGCAACCGCGTGAAAAGCGTTATAGGAAGCAGCCAAGAGCTGGCGAGAAACAGCCATGTCTTGACCCAGTTCAAGGAGATCCAAACCGCCCTCTATTACGATCGGTTCGAGTTGTATTGCCAATCTCTTCTGCCGATAGCCAGCGACGTGTCCTCGCTCAACTACTGCGAATTAGTCCTGCGCATGCGGTGCGAAAGCGGCGAAATGCTCGCACCGCGCGAACTGCTAATTGCGACGGCTGGTCACCATCTATTACCCGAACTCGACCGTTGTATGTCGAAGGTGAGCTTAAAGAAGCCGAAACCGGCACGACCCGATTGTGCTTTGAAATAGAAGACTCTCATCAAATTCAGGAATGGGATCGCGCCTGCACCTTTGTCGCCACGGTTAAAAATCTCGGCTGTGATGTCGCGCTGGATGGATTTGGCCTCGGAACTCACTCATTTCAGTTGCTGAAAAAGCTGCATGTGGACTATTTGAAAATATCCGAAGGTTTTGTAAGCGAAGTTACCCACAATTCGGTTGATTACGAAGTTGTACTAGGCCTTTCCAGAATTGCGAAAGCCCTGAAAATCCGCACCATCGCTGGCGGGGTTGGCAGTCTCGCGACCCGCGATATCCTGCGCGGAATGGGCATCGACTTCGCGCAGGGGTACCTGCTTGAACCTCCACCCGCTCTGTCTACCGTACCGACGATGAACTAACCGTCACTCGTGACGCGGTCTCAAGTGCGGAAACAACAGCACGTCGCGTATCGACGCGCTATCGGTTAGGAGCATTACCAGGCGATCGATTCCGATCCCCTCGCCCGCTGTTGGCGGCAACCCATATTCCAGCGCAGTAATGTAATCCGCATCGTAGTGCATCGCCTCCGTATCGCCACTAGCTTTGGCGGCGACCTGCGCCCGAAACCGCTCAGCTTGATCGTCTGGATCATTCAGCTCGGAGAAACCGTTAGCGATCTCGCGCCCCGCCACCATCAATTCGAATCGATCGGTGACGAATGGATCCGCATCGTTTCGACGTGCCAGCGGCGAGACCTCGGCCGGATATTCAGTGATGAATGTGGGCGCGAGCAATCTAGGCTCAACTGTTTCTTCAAAAATATCGGTTTGAATCCTGCCCAAACCCGCGTTCGCCGCGAGTGCAATACCCAAACGTGCCGCTAGCCTACGGGCCGACTCGAGGTCCTCCAATTCAGTGGCGGTGACCTCAGGGTTAAGCCCGAGAATGGATTCCTTCATCGTCATTCGTATAAATGGCGTACCAAAATCAAGCACTTGCCCTTGATACTCGAGCACCGTGGTGCCTAATACTTCCGCGCACAGGCCGCGCAGCAGATCTTCAGTTAAGTCCATCAGGTCGTGGAAATCCGAATAGGCCGCATAGAATTCCAGCATGGTGAATTCGGGGTTGTGGCGCGGCGACAAGCCCTCGTTACGGAAGTTTCGATTGACCTCGAACACGCGTTCCATGCCACCGACGACAAGCCGCTTAAGGTACAGCTCTGGCGCAATCCGAAGATACAGATCCATGCCCAGGGCATTGTGATGCGTGATGAAGGGACGTGCGACGGCACCACCCGGAATCGCCTGCATCATCGGTGTTTCGACTTCGACGTACTGTCGCGCCGAGAGATACCGTCGAATGAATTCGATCGTGTTCGATCGAATTGTAAACACTCGTCGCGTGTCGTCATTCGTCATTAAATCCAGATACCGTTGGCGGTAGCGCACTTCCTGGTCGGTCAAGCCGTGAAATTTCTCCGGCATTGGTCGCAGCGATTTTGTCAGTAGTCGCAAGCCATCGACGTGAATCGAGAGCTCCCCGGCGTTCGTTCTAAACACCACGCCCGTGGCGCCAAGAATGTCACCAAGATCCCATTGCTTGAATTCGCTATAGAGATCTTCTCCCAGCGAGTCGCGCTTGACGTAGAGTTGAATAACACCGCTCATGTCCTTGAGGTTCGCAAACGCGGCCTTACCCATCACCCGGCGGGTCATCATGCGCCCAGCAAGCGTGACTCGTAGCGCTTGGGCGGCCAGCTCCTCAGTCTTGGCAGTAGCAAACCGTTGGTGCAGTTCCGAAGCCAGCGAGTCGCGGCGGAAATCGTTGGGATATGCCTGTCCTCGCGCGCGCAGCGCCGCGAGTTTCGCGCGACGCTGGTCGAGAATCTGTGCTTCCGTACTGGTCTCGGGGGTATCCGCCATCGCTATAGACCTTGTTTTAGACTTGCTTCGAGAAATTGATCGAGTGCCCCGTCCAGCACCGCCTGCGTATTGCCGGTCTCCACGTTGGTGCGTAGGTCCTTGATTCGCGATTGGTCGAGGACGTAGGACCGAATTTGATGCCCCCAGCCGATATCGGATTTCGCATCCTCCAGCGCCTGCTTCTCCGCGGTTCGAATGGACATTTCGCGTTCATACATTTTCGCGCGCAATAGCTTGAACGCCTGGTCGCGATTTTTATGCTGAGAGCGCTCGTTCTGGCACTGCACGACGATCCCGGTTGGCAGGTGAGTGATTCGAATCGCGGAATCGGTTTTATTCACGTGTTGGCCGCCGGCACCGCTGGCGCGATACGTATCGATCCTCAGGTCCGCGGGATTGATCTCAATTTGGATCTCGTCGTCGATCTCGGGCGAGACCGAGACCGCGGCGAATGATGTATGTCGGCGGTTACCTGAATCGAACGGTGATTTGCGCACCAAGCGATGGACCCCGGATTCCGTGCGTAACCAGCCGTAGGCATACTCTCCGACGAGATGGATGGTCGCACTTTTGATCCCGGCGACTTCGCCGGCCGAACATTCAATTAATTCGGCTTTAAAGCCTCGCGCCTCGCCCCAGCGTAAGTACATCCGCAAAAGCATCTCAGCCCAATCCTGGGCTTCGGTACCGCCAGAGCCTGCTTGGATATCGAGGAACGTGTTCGCGGGATCCATCTCCCCGCCAAACATACGTTGGAACTCGAGATCCGCGAGCCCGTGTTCGGCCCGATCGAGATCGGCAATGACAGAAGCTTCGGCGGCCACATCATCTTCCTCCGCGGCCAGTTCCAGTAATTCGCGCGCGTCGCCGAGCTGTGCGGCGATCGTGCGGAGGTTCGAGACCACGCGATCGAGCCCAACCCGCTCCTTGCCGAGCGCCTGGGCGCGCGCCGCATCGTTCCAGATTGTCGGGACTTCCAGTTCGCGTTGAACTTCGACTAGCCGTTCGGCTTTGCCATCGTAGTCAAAGATACCCCCTTAGCGCTTCGAAACGGCGCTGCAGGTCTTTGATACGTTGTAACGTGCCAGTGAGTTCCATGAGGGTATCTGTGTGCGGAATGAGGCGGCGATTGTAGCCGGTCATCCACGCTGCGTCAGCCGCTTACGAGTTCGGCGTGCTCGATTTGAAGCTGCACCGTTTCGCGGCCTTGATACTCATTGACCGCGAGTCGGTAGGCCGCGCGGATCGTGGTCGCAGTGGCCCACGGAGCGGAGGCTGCGTTGAATGCGATCGCCGCGATCTTTTGCGACGCTGTCTTGAAACCAAGTAGTAAGCGTAAATGATCATTGCCAACCACGCGGCGCTCGTGGATCTCAAATTCTCCTTCAAACAAGGGCTCGGGAAATGCCTGGCCCCAGGGCATTGCTTCGCTCAGCACGCGTGCGAGTCCGAGATTCATGTCCTCGGGTGGGATGTCCCCATCGGTGTAGATCCAGGATTCAAACGCGCTTGCGTCGACATGGCGCGCGATCGCCTCATTGAACGCCAATTCGAAACGCGGCAAATCCTGCGCGCGTAAACTTAATCCAGCCGCCATCGCGTGGCCGCCGAACCGGCTGAGAAGATCTGGATGAGTCGCCGCGATGGTATCGAGGATGTCGCGCACGTGGGCGCCCGGGATTGAACGCGCCGAACCCTTGAGTTCATCCACACCGGTCAGCGCAAATGCGACGACGGGGCGGTGATACAGCTCCTTAATCCGCCCGGCGACGACACCGATGATCCCCTGATGCCAGGTCGGATCGAACAAGCAGAGCCCGTAGGCCAGTGGCTTGCCGTCGAGCCGATCCTGCGCTAGTAGATCGAGCGCCTGAAGTTTCATATCGCGTTCGATGTCGCGGCGCTGCTGGTTAAGAGAATCGAGCTCGCCAGCCATCGCGAGTGCGCGCGGGGGATCATCGCTGAGCAGGCATTCAATCCCTAGCGACATATCGGCGAGTCGCCCTGCGGCATTCAGGCGTGGCCCGATTGCAAACGCAAGATCGCTGGCCAGTAAGCGCTTGGGATCGCGTCCCGCGACCTTGAGCAAGGCGGCGATCCCAGCCTGGCATCGTCCACTGCGGATCCGCGCCAAACCCTGCGCCACGAGGCGTCGATTATTCGCATCCAGCGGCACCACATCCGCGACGGTGCCAAGCGCGACCAGATCAAGTAACTCACCAAAGTTCGGGTCGGATCTCCCCTTCTCCGCGAACCAACCAATGCGCCGAAGTTCCGCGCGCAGCGCCAGCATCACGTAGAAAATCACCCCGACTCCGGCCAGCGCTTTACTTGGAAACTCATCGCCCGCCATGTTGGGGTTCACAATCGCATTCGCCTGCGGCAATTTCGCCCCGGGCAAATGATGATCGGTGATTAATACTTTCAGCCCTGCACTACGCGCTACCGCGACCCCCTGCACGCTGGAAATCCCGTTATCAACCGTGACAATTAGATTGGCACCGCGCGCAACGACAAGCTCAACGATGGGCGGCGTTAAGCCGTAGCCGTACTCGAAACGATTCGGCACGACGTAATCGACTTGTGTCGCGCCGCAGGCAATTAGTGCCCGCACTCCGAGCGCGCAGCTGGTCGCCCCGTCGGCATCGAAATCCGCGACGAAGACGATCTTCTCCTCAGCTTGGAGTGCTTCCACTAATAGCGCGACCGCGCTGTCGATACCACCGAGTTGATCGGTACGCAAAAGGCCCGCCATCGACAATTCGAGCGCGGCAGCGTCGACAACCCCACGTGCCGCAAGTACTCGCTGTAACACCGGATGCAGGGTGGCCGGCAATGCGTGTGTCGGAACCGTGCGACGGACGAGACGACTGGGCTGCGAGTTGGGATTTGAAGTCATCGTCAGCGAAGTTCGAACGAGATCGGTTTACGCCACACGCGCCAGCTCGAAGACCAGGTGAGGCGAGCTACGTGGGTGGCGGTGTAAAAATTTAGCCGCTCAAGGCGGCGCAAGCGCAGCGCCTTGAGCAAGGCGGGTAACCACGAATCGTTGGTCGCCTGAGTCGTCACGGTGGGGTGATTCGAATTGGCGACACCGAAACCGGTTCCTGTCATCAAAATCAGATCGCGTGAGCCACTGGCGCTGAGCGCCGCGCGCGGCGTTGGCGCGTAGGCATGCGGTACTTGATGACACTTCGACAATCCTGCAAGTAAGACATCATTTCCGACGCCATACACGTAGGCCGTGCTTGCGCTCGGCACGCTTCCTTCGCCAAACATCCACACGCCATTGATTGGTCGCGCACCGCGCGCGGCGCGCGCCTGATTCACGGGATGGTCGTGCAAGGTCATCTGAATATCGTTCAACCAGCGTCGTAAGTCACGGTGCTCAGGGTCGCTCGGGATGAACGGTGTCAACGATCGCCCGCTAATCCACTGAGTCGGGGGCCCGTCAGCCAGCACGGTTGGCGGTCGTTGCAGATACCACCGTAGCGGGCTTGCGCCGCGTTGCCAGGCATTCGCGGGAAATTCGCGTTGCAGGTGGGCAAGCAGCGCATCGGCTTCCGCCAGCGTGAGATCAAGTTGCTCGGGACCGAGTAAAAGCACTTTATTGGGGTCTGCGTGAAGATGCACCGGGTCGCCGCGCACCAAGTCGGAATTCCCAGACCTTTCAGCAAGATCGTGAAGCGCGGTGTAGTACGCAAGCGGGAACGGTGAAATTGAACCGAAGTATTTGCACAGCGTGTACTCCAGCGGCTCACTGTGCGGGAATAATTCCGCGCAGCCAAGCAGGCTGGCAAGCAGCGGATATTCGACCGATCTATCGGCGAGAGTCCTGGCGTCGGTGATCGAAAGATCAGGGAGGAACACAGCGGCGTGCGACATGGCGCTCCGCCAGCTTGGTTATAAGTTGTCGAGAATGGCGCGTTTCACCGCGTCGCTGTCGGCCGGGACTTCGACCATGCCGCCACCGCTTTGTTTGATCGCGGTATCAGGATCTTTCAAGCCATGCCCGGTCAACGTGCAGGTGATGAGACTACCCGGACGAATTTTGCCGCGCGTTAAATCACGCACCAGGCCAGCCACCGCGATTGCGGAGGCCGGTTCGCAAAACACCCCTTCGGTCGCCGCCAACGTGCGTTGCGCGGCAAGGATCTCGGCGTCGGTCAAGCTATCGAACCAGCCACCGGATTCGCGCACCGCCGCCCACGCCAGATCCCAGGACTGTGGATTGCCGATCCGAATCGCGGTCGCCACCGTTTCGGGCTCGGCAATTGGGTGCCCTGCAATGAATGGTGCCGAGCCCGCGGCTTGATAGCCGACCATGACCGGCCGCGTGCTCGTCACCGCGGGAAAGGGGAAGGCACAGTACTCGGTACAGTAACCGCACGCAGCGGTCTTGGGCTGGACACCAGCGTATTCACTAAAGCCGACCCAGTAGGCGCTGATATTGCCGGCGTTGCCCACCGGAATACAGTGATAGTCCGGCGCGCGACCCAGCACATCGACGATCTCGAAGGCGGCGGTTTTCTGCCCCTGCAAGCGATAAGGATTGATCGAGTTCACGATCGCCACCGGCGCGACCGTCGCCATCTCTTTGACGATCCGCATGCCGTCGTCGAAGTTTCCCTTGATCTGAATGACCACCGAGCCCTGAATCATGGCTTGCGCGAGCTTGCCGAGCGCAATCTTGCCTTCCGGGATCAGCACGAAGCAGCGGATCCCCGCGCGCGCCGCGTAGGCGGCGGCGGAGGCTGAAGTATTCCCGGTCGACGCACAGATAATTGCGCGCGAGCCTTCGGACACCGCCTGAGTCACCGCCATCGTCATGCCACGATCTTTAAACGACCCGGTCGGATTCAGCCCTTCGAACTTGGCGTAGATCTTCACGTCATGGCCAACCGCGCGCGCCAGGTTATCCAGTGGGATCAGCGCGGTGTTGCCTTCGCACAGAGTGATGACCTTCGTTTGCGACGCAATCGGCAGCCGCGCGCGATAACGCTCAATCAAACCTTGATACAGAGTGCTCGGTGGGTTCATGCCAAGGTCTCCACCCGAATGCGCGCAACCTTGCCCTCGATTGCGCTGAGTTGTTCAATCGCGGCCATGGCATCGTTCATCGCGCGCTCCTTGATTCTGTGAGTCAAGATGACAATCGGCACGATCTCCAACGCCGCGTGTTCCAATTGAATGATCGCTTCAATACTGATGCCGCGATCACTGAGTATTCGGGTGACGTCGGCGAGCACCCCAGGTTGATCGGCGACCATCAAGCGCAGGTAATACGCAGTCTCGATGTCGTCGATCGGAAGGATCGGTAAATCCTCCAACGTATCGGGTTGGAAGGCCAGATGCGGTACGCGATTTTCTGGATCAGAAGTCAACGCGCGAACGACATCGACTAAATCGGCGATGACTGACGACGCCGTCGCTTCCGCGCCCGCACCAGCCCCAGATAGCAGCACTGGTCCGGCGGCGTCCCCGCGTACTAATACCGCATTCATCACGCCGTTAACCCGCGCAATAGGCTGCCGCGCGGGAACCAGGGTCGGATGCACGCGCAGCTCGATTCCGTTCGCGACCTGGCGCGCGATACCGAGATGCTTGATCCGATATCCCAGGCGCTCCGCGTACAGAACATCGTCGCGCGTAATTGCCCGGATCCCCTCGACGTAGACATTTTCGAACTGTAGGGGGATCCCGAACGCGAGCGCCGCGAGAATGGTGAGCTTGTGGGCAGCGTCGATCCCGTCGATATCGAACGCGGGGTCAGCTTCCGCGTAGCCGAGGCGCTGAGCATCGGCTAGCACCTCATTGAAGTCGCGCCCCGCTTCGCTCATCGCGGATAAAATAAAGTTGCAGGTACCGTTGATAATTCCCGCCAGCGACAAAATATCGTTGCCGGCGAGCGCTTCGCGCATCACCTTGATGACGGGAATCCCCCCAGCGACCGCCGCTTCGAACGCGACCATTACCCCACGCGCCTGCGCCTGCGCAAAGATCTCGTTGCCGTGCAAGGCGATTAAGGCCTTATTGGCGGTAACGACATGCTTGCCGTTATTGATCGCACGGAGCACGAGGCTGCGCGCCGGTTCCATTCCGCCGATCAACTCCGCGACGATCTCAATGCTTGGATCGTCAACCACCCGCTCGGCGTCGGCCACGAGTTCGATTCCGGTGAGGTCCAAGTTCCGCGGCTTGTTGAGATCCTTCGCTGTCGCAAGTGCAATCTCAATGCGCCGTCCCGCGCGCGCGGCGATGAGCCCCGCATTGCGGCGTAGCACCGTAACGGTCCCTCCGCCGACCGTACCCAGACCGAGCAATCCTATTTTTACTGGACCAAGTTCAGGCATGAAGTGACTACCGTGTGGCGAGTGATGGACGTTCGGGATCGCGCAGCATCTCTTTAATACTGCGCAACGCTTGACGCGAACGGTGGGGATTTTCAATCAACGCGAAGCGCACATACCGATCACCGTATTCACCGAAGCCGATGCCAGGCGAAACGGCGACTTTTGCGTCGAGCAAAAGTCGTTTAGAAAATTCGAGTGATCCGAGATGTCTAAATGGTTCGGGAATTTCTGCCCACACGAACATCGTGCCGCGTGGCTTTTCAACCGCCCACCCTGCTGCATTCAACCCCTCACACAACACATCACGCCGCTGTTGATACATCTCGCGGATCTCGCTCACACATTCCTGCGGGCCTTCCAGCGCCGTGATCGCCGCAACCTGGACCGGAGTGAACATGCCGTAATCGAGATATGACTTCATGCGGCCGAGCGCATAGACGAGATCCGGATTGCCGACCATGAAGCCGACCCGCCAACCCGGCATGTTGTACGACTTCGATAAGGTAAAGAACTCAACGGCGAGGTCTTTCGCGCCGGGCACCTCCATGATCGACGGTGCGCGATAACCATCAAAGACTAAATCCGCATAGGCGAGATCATGCACGACGAAAATGCCGTGTTCGCGAGCGATCTCAACGACATGCTTGAAGAAGCCCAGTTCCACGCATTGTGTTGTTGGGTTGCTCGGAAAATTCAGCAACAGCATTTTCGGTTTTGGCCAGCTGTTGCGAATAGCACTTTCAAGTTCGGAAAAGAAATCGAGGCCCGGGCCGATGGGAACATGCCGAATGTCGGCACCAGCAATCACGAAGCCGTACGGGTGAATCGGGTACGACGGATTAGGCACTAATACGGCGTCCCCGCGATCCACTGTCGCGAGTGCAAGATGCGCGAGGCCTTCCTTGGATCCGATCGTCACGATCGCTTCGGAATCTGGATCGAACTCCACGTTGAAGCGGGTTCTATACCAATCGCAGATCGCGCGCCTCAGGCGCGGGATCCCCTTCGATACCGAGTAGCGGTGGGTGTCACCCCGTTGGGCGGCTTCGACCAACTTATCCACGATGTGCTGCGGTGTGGGTTGATCGGGATTGCCCATGCTGAAATCAATGACGTCCTCGCCACGTCGGCGGGCCGCCATTTTTAGCTCGCCCACCACGTTGAAGACATAGGGCGGCAGGCGCTGAATGCGGGGGAATTCTTTAGCCAAGGGGATTACACTAACTGTGCGGTTCACGGTCGAATTCGGGTGGCGGCACGCTACCGGCCCGGGGTCCCTGTGTCAAACCGCCAATGCAATTTTTCGATTGCCCAACGGATACCCCAATGACCCAAGCCACCTTAGTCGCCGTCCAACAACAGTTGTTAGATCCGACCGGTCTCGAAATAGCCGGCCTGGAGCGCGTGCTGTTCACCTTAAGGGGCGCGCAAGTCGATCTCGCCGATGTCTACTTCGAGTATTCGCGTGGAGAATCCTGGAGCCTTGAGGATGGCATCGTTAAAGAAGGCTCGCATGCACTCGAACAAGGCGTGGGCGTGCGTGCGGTGGCCGGTGAGAAAACGGGATTCGCGTATTCAGACGACCTGAGTTTACCGGCACTGCTAGAGGCGGCGAGTGCCGCGCGGGCGATTAATGCACAGGGTCAGGCGCAGGAAGTGCGCATTGTCTCCGAAACCATGGTGCCCGCTCGTTACACCGCGGACGATCCGCTGGGGGGCATGCCGGCCGAACGTAAGATTCAATTGTTGCGCGATCTCGATGCCCGGCTTCGCGCGGCGGATCCGCGGGTGAAGCAAGTGATGGCGAGCCTCGTAGGACGCTTCACGCAAGTGCTCGTCGCCGCTTCTGACGGCACCCTGGGCGCAGACATCCGACCCTTGGTCCGGTTAAATATCAACGTCATCGTCGAGCACAACGGTCGCCGTGAAAGCGCGAGTTACGGCGGCGGTGGTCGCGTCGGCTACGCTGACTTCTTGCATAACGGACGCGCTGAAGCCATTGCCGATGAAGCCCTGCGTCAAGCCGTGGTCAGTCTCGACTCAAGGCCGGCTCCGGCCGGTGAAATGACCGTTGTGCTCGGCAGCGGCTGGCCCGGGATCTTGTTGCACGAAGCGATCGGCCATGGCTTGGAAGGCGATTTCAACCGCAAGGGGACTTCAGCGTTCGCCGGACGCATTGGCGAGCGAGTCGCTGCGAAGGGTTGCACCGTCGTTGACGACGCAACGCCGCCCAATCGTCGAGGTTCGCTCGCGATCGACGACGAAGGTACTCCGGGCCAATGCACCACATTGATCGAAGATGGAATTTTGCGCGGCTACCTGCAAGACAAACAGAACGCCAAGCTCATGAAAACCCAGTCCACCGGCAACGGTCGCCGCCAATCCTACGCCCATCGCCCGATGCCCCGCATGACCAACACCTACATGTTAGCCGGCGATCGCGCACCAGAAGAAATCATCGCCTCGGTTAGTCGCGGGTTGTATGCGGTCAGTTTCGGGGGCGGCCAGGTTGATATCACGAACGGCAAGTTTGTCTTCAGCGCGAGCGAAGCGTATTTGATCGAGAACGGAAAAATCACCGCGCCCGTGAAGGGCGCCACCTTGATCGGTAATGGCCCGGATGTCCTGACCCGAGTTTCCATGATCGGAAACGATCTCGCCTTCGATAACGGCGTTGGTACTTGCGGTAAGAACGGGCAGTCGGTGCCGGTGGGTGTTGGCCAGCCGACGTTACGGATCGACGGGCTAACGGTGGGCGGAACCCAGACCTGACCGCACGGCTGGTTGCGGTGATTTACCGCGGCTGCGCCTACCTCACGGAACAATCATATGAAAACAACTACCCTCGGCAGCCTTAAGGTCTCGGTGCTTGGCCTCGGCTGCATGGGGATGTCGCAATCCTACGGTGAAGCTGATCCCGTGGAATCCGAGCGAACCTTGCATCGCGCGCTCGATCTTGGGATCACGTTCCTCGACACCGCGAATGCGTATGGCAATGGTCGCAACGAAGAACTGCTTGGACGCGTGTTGCCGCACCGCCGCGATGCCTTTGTGCTCGCGACCAAGTTCGGTATCGTGCGTAGCCCTGATGGGACGCGCGGCGTGGATGGGCACCCAGATCGAGTTGCGGCATGCTGCGACGAAAGCCTGCGCCGGCTTAAGACTGGTCACATCGATCTCTACTATTTGCATCGGCTTGATCCCAAGGTACCAATTGAGGACACGGTCGGCGCAATGGCGGAGCTTGTTCGCGCCGGCAAGGTGCGCCATCTCGGGCTTTCGGAGGTCTCCGCCAAAACGCTGCGACGCGCGCACGCGGTACACCCGATCACCGCGGTGCAATCTGAGTATTCGCTGTGGACGCGCAATCCGGAGTCGCATGTGCTGCCCGCGTGTCGCGAACTTGGGATTGGATTCGTGCCCTTCAGCCCGCTTGCACGCGCAATGCTGACTGGCCGTCTTAACGATAACGCGCTGCCTGCGAGTGACTTACGCGCCGACATGCCGCGCTTTATGGACGCGAATTTTCACGCCAACCGTGCGCTCGTCGCGCGACTGGAATCCTTCGCCGCGGGCAAGCACCGCACCGCCGCGCAACTTGCGCTGGCGTGGTTGTTGGCTAAGGGCCCTGGCATCGCCCCCATCCCTGGCACTAAGCGCGTTACGTGGTTAGAGGAAGACGTTGTGGCGGCCGAGATTGCGCTCGATAGCGCCGATATCATTTTCCTGGACGCGTTATTCGCCCCCAAGGAGATCAGCGGAGAGCGCTATCCACCGTCGCTGATGCAGTCGATCGATCAAGATTGATCTTGCGCGACATTCATCCGACAGGCGCGCAAGAACCGGCGCTTGGCTACCGTTAACTTCAGCCTGCCTGGAAGTTAGGTTTACGCTTTTCCAGAAAAGCGGCGGCCGCCTCCTTCGAATCCGGATGCGTGGCCAACTCAGTGGTCATGTTCTGCTCGTACCGATAGCCGTCACGCAAGGTCATCTCTTCGATTGTATTCAAGGTTCGTTTAGCGAGCCGAATGGCGGCTGGACTCTTCGCGGCGATCTGGCGGGCGACCTCCATCACGCGATCCAGTAGTTCGGCGCGCGGGACCGAGGCTTCGACGACCCCGAGCCGGAACAGCTCAGGACCTTGAATGCGGTAACCGGTCAGCATCATCCGGCGCAAGGTCGAGTGCGGAAAAAGGCGCTGCGTGTGCTTGCCACCGCCCAGCAGACCCACGTCTATTTCGGGTAGTCCGAGCGAGGCTTCGTCGGCGGCAAACAGAATGTCGCATGACGCGACGAGGGCGAGCCCAGCGCCGAGCGCCGGTCCGTTGATCGCTGCAATCACCGGCTTGGTACACTCGCGAATAGCGTGATAACTCTCCCGCGCGCGGCGATTGTGCTGCCATTGTTCGCCGGGTTTGGTGCGGTCTGGCCGTGCCTTGAGATCCGCACCGGCCGAGAACACCTTGCCCGCGCCGGTTAACACGACAACCCGCACATCCGAACGATCGCTCAGCATGTCGAAGACATAGGCAATCTCAACGTTGAACTCCGCGTTCTGCGCATTCACCGGCGGATGATCCATCGTCACCACCGCGATCCCGTCCGCCACCGCGACCTTTATCAGCTGCGTTTCCATATCGCTCGCTCCAGAAATATTCCACTAGAATAGCCGCATAACGCACGAACGAACCAGATGCTTTGTATCGCCATGGCTTCTATATCTCAAACGCTCCCACGCGTGATTTCAGTGGTGGCGGGATTTTCGGATCGTCTCCGTCGCCGGTCCCATCTCCACCGTCAACTTTAACAACAGCCTACAGCGCGCTTCTTCCATCTGAAATAAAAAAACGGTGCCGAAAAAACAGTCCCGCCCATTAGCCGTCTCGTGTCAAGTAGGCGAGTAGGCGGCACTGTTTTCCATGTTTTCTTCGCGAATGGGTGACACCGCTTTGCACGCCAGGTGAGTATTCAGATCACGGCGAGCCGTTCGACAGTGTCCGGAAATCGTCTGACCAGATTGATCGGTAAGGCGGCCTGAGCGTTCGGCTTCGCCCGGCCTTGCTCCCAGTTTTCCAGCGTGCGGACGTTC
This sequence comes from Gammaproteobacteria bacterium, assembly GCA_009692265.1. GTDB lineage: Bacteria > Pseudomonadota > Gammaproteobacteria > CAIKBL01. The sequence goes on along the minus strand of SHZM01000021.1, from coordinate 9,394 downwards.
GTGCGCAAGGAGGTCGCGAACAGCGCTCGCGAGAGCTTGAGGTGCTGCCGGACGCGAACCGCCTCGCGGGCACTGATTCTCCGGCGCCGGCTTGATCTCAGCGATATAAGTTCGCAATGTGCGCTTTGCCTGGCGGACCTCCGCCAACGCCGTCATGCCTTGCGCTGCTAGGGCGGACATCGGCGAATCGCATCTTGCGCCGGCCGCCCGTGCCCTCGATCACTTCTCCAGCCGCGGGATTTTTCATCAAGACCTGCTGGAGCCCGGCAAACGACTCATCGTCCAGATAGTCCGCGCGATAACGCTCGAATGCAGGCAACTCGATGAAAACAGCTTACGTGGCTAATTTATACGCAATCTGCGTATAAGTTCAATTCACCTAGGACGCTTCAAACCCTTGGAATGAAGCCGTTGGTTTCCACCCTGCTACCCCCGCTACTCCTGCTATCGATCGGCATTCGCGCAGGTTGCCTGTAGCAAGAGTAGCAACACACTGCGTTGTCAAAACCCACCACTTGAAGACCATCCCCGTCCAGCCAGAGCACCGTCGGAATGATCGTCACCGCCCGCCGACGTCAAGTTTTGGAAAGATAACCGCCCTATTCGCCGAAATCGAGCACCGTGCGTTCAAATCGAGGAAGCGTGTCAGGTGGGCAAGTTGACAACTTCTGATCACCCGGGGCATTCCGGGACACTCATTTAAATTTCTTTCGAAATCAATTTCGAAATGATGAATGTCCTCGATCGCCCTCTTGCGCGGGATTTCCCTACTGAATTGCCTGGCTTTCGGTTGACAATACGTATCGCACACTTATTATCAGCCTGTGAACGCGATCAATTGGCAACCCAAAGCCCTTCGTCAGTTGCGCAAAATCGACTCTCACACAGGGAAACAGATCCGAGCAGCAATGAGCACGCAACTTGCTGATTTGTCCAAGGCCAGGAACATCAAGGCCCTAACGAATCACACGCGTACGGGTATCGCCTTCGCGTTGGCAACTTTCGGGTCTTCGTCGATTTTGACGGAGCTGTCGGCAGCGTAAGCATTGACGAGGTTAGAAAACGCGATGAACGAACGTACTGAGTTTCAAATTATCGTCGGCCAGGACGGGAAACCCGCCTTCGTAGTGGTTCCCTACGATCAGTTCCGTCGCATGCAGAGCGGCTTCACGCCCGGCACAATCCCCAATGGGGTGGTGAACCTCTCATTCGAACGCGGTATATCGGTGATGGCAGCATGGCGCGAGCACTTCTGCCTAACGTAAGCCGAAGTGGCCGGCCGTATCGGAATCACCCAGGCTGCGTATGCGCAAATGGAGCGAGTCAAACAACCGCGAAAAGCCACGCTCAAGAAGGTGGCAGCCGCGCTTGGACTTGAAGCTGAACAACTTCGTTGGTGAACCTGTACGAGGAAGCGTGTCAGGTGGGCAAGTTGGCAACTTCTGATCACCCGCGGCGTTCCGCGACACTCATGGGTACCAAAACACCGCTTGCTGGCACCCAGTCGGCACGCGATGGGCGCAAGGCGGCACAGGTAGGCAGTGAGTCCGTGCCGTGAGTCTACCGACCATCTCGGAGCCGAGTGCGATGCGCGACTTTCCCGAGGCGCGCCGCGTGGAGCTTGATCAGCTGCTCGCGCTGGTTACTTTATTCCCCGGCATGACGGTGCTTGATCTACAGGCGGCAGGAGGGTTCGTCGCCGACGAAGTCCACCGCATCCTCGCTGGACAAGTTCAGTGTCTGTGTATCGAGCCGTCCGCTGTCTTGCGTGCTCGGATCAACCCCGTGCACCAGGCCTTTGCTGACTCGGTGGATCATCTACAAAGTATTAGGGATCGCAGCTGCGATCTCGTACTTGGCCTCGCCGGCCTTCATCACAGTGCTTTGATCGCTCGCACCCTCGCCGAGGTGTATCGCGTACTACGCCCCGACGGCGTCTTCGCGGTGTGCGATATCGAAGCGCAGTCACCGATTGCCAAGTGGCTCAACGAGTTTGTAAACGTCCATAGTCCGCAAGGTCATCGCGGCAAGTTCCTATCTGCCCAGGAGTTGCAATCGGCGCTGTCAGCCACGGGATTTAAAGGCGTCGAAGTAGCGCGACGGGAAGTGCCCTGGCGCTTTGGAGATGAACGCGCCGCGCAGAATTTCTTGCGCGGCCTCTTTGGACTGCGCTGCGACTCTGCGCAATTGAAAATTGGCATGGCCGAATACCTGGAATGCGCGACCCTGCCGACTGGATATACCGTAGGATGGTCCCTGTTGTATGCGCGTGGGATCAAGTGACTGAGCTAAACGTGAAGGTTGAGAAAACCGACCTCACGACCGAGCTCGCGATTCAACAGCAATGGCGCCTGCGACCCGCCTACGCCGGAGCCACCTGGTTCGACGCGATGCTGCGTACCGAGTTTCGCGATCCCGAGGAAACTACGCGCGCAGTGGCGCAGCAGCTCGCACATGTTACGCGCTACGCGCAGGCTACGGTGCCTTGGTACGCGCAGCGCTGGTCAGCGCTTGGCGCGAGTTCGCACGACTTTAGGAGTATCGAGGATCTCGTTCGACTCCCGATTCTCACGAAGCAGGACGTCATCGAGCAGGCGCACGCATTAACGGCGCGAACGCTGCCGGCAGGCGTCTCGCTGCGAGGCGTAACGAAGTCCTCCGGCACCACCGGACGACCGGTCCTCGTGCCGACGACGGATGCAAATAACGCAATGTTTTCATTACTCTCGCAACGGCAATATCGCATGTATCGCTTTGATCCGAGCGCTACCTTCGGTCGCCTGATGTGGGCCAATGATCTCGCGGCGGTCGCCGGTGGTCTGAATCCGGACGGTGCGACAGTGCAATCTGCAAGTTGGCGCTTTGCAGGACCGTTTTTCGAAACCGGTCCGGAAACAGGCTTTAACGCCAGTAATCCGGTGTCGGCCCAATTGGCTTGGCTCGAGAACCAGCGCCCTGGTTACCTGCTTGCCTACAGCGGCGTGCTTGAGCGCTTAGCTTATGCGGCCGGTACCGGTTCGCACGCGCGTTTTGGCCTCGCGGGAACGAGGGAGTGGCCGAGCAGGTGACCCCAGCGATGCGTGCTCGGATCGAAGAAGCGTTCGGCGTCACCATTGCGCAGGGCTATGGTTTGAACGAGATTGGGCTGGTCGCCGTGCGCTGTGGTGCTGGACGTTACCATGTGCACGTCGAGCATTGCTGGGTCGAAATCGTCGATGACGAGGGACAGCCCTGCGCCGCAGGTGAAACAGGTCAGCTCCTCGTCACCGGTTTTCGTAATGCGGCGATGCCCTTGATTCGCTACGACTCGGGTGATTTGGCCATTGCAGAAACCGGCCCCTGTCCGTGCGGCCGAACCCTCCCAGGATTTGGCGCGATCATCGGCCGCTATCGCCGCTACGCCTACCTGCCCGACAACAGCATGCGTTACTTTCGCGCCATTCTGCACGCGCTTACCGACATGCCCGTCACCTTGTGCAAGCCGTTGCGGCACTTCCAGCTCCATCAATTCCGCGATCACTCCTTCGAGCTGCGTTATCTCGCGATTGCCGCGTTGCCGCCGTCATTTTTTGACATCCTGCGCACGGCATGGGAAGGCGTCGAGCCTGACAACCCGCTACCATTGGCGTTCAGAGCAGTCGATAATCTGGTGCAGAAAGGCCGCAAATTACAAGTGTTCACGTCGGATTTCGCGCCCGTATCGGACAACCCGTAAGACAGGACACTGGGAAACCACCCATGCTCGAACTCTACACCCATCCTCAATCGCCCTGCGCCCAGAAGGTCCGCATTGTGTTGGCGGAGAAAGGTCTAGCGTGGACGAAACATCACGTGAGCCTTCCCGACAAAGAAAATCTGCGTCCGGAGTACTTACAGTTGAATCCGCTGGGCGTGGTGCCCACCCTCGTGGCGGAAGGGCGGGTGGTGATCGAATCGAATGTGATCTGCGAATTTCTTGACGAGGCTTATCCGCACCACAAACTCATGCCGGCCGATCCGTACCTGGCGGCGCAGGCCCGGTTGTGGATGAAACATGTCGACGGGAAACTGCATCCCGCCTGTGGCGCGCTGCAGTGGCCGTTGTTGATGCTGCCAGGCTTAATGAAGAAAACCGACGCCGAGCGTCAGGCGCTGCTCGACCAGATACCCGAGGCACCACGCCGCGAACGGCAAAAACGACTAGTGAAATTCGGGCTCGAGGCACCGGATGTGGCCGACGGCGTGAAGACCTACCTAAAGACAATTCGGGATCTGGAAAAATCGCTGGCGACCACGCGCTGGGCGGTCGGCGAGCAGTTCTCACTTGCCGACGTCGCGCTCGCGCCCTACTTCCAGACCTTGTATCAATTCGGTTGGACAGCGTTTTACGACCGCAGCTATCCGCGCGTCACCGAATGGTATCAACGCTGCCGCGAACGCGATTCCTACAAACTCGGAGTCAGCAGTGATTTCACGGCCGACGTGAGCCACTGCCTAGGTGAACTCGGCGCAAGTGCGTGGCCCACCATAGAACAACACGCGCGCGGCCTCATGTAGCGCGCACGCTGCGTTCGAATTCCGCGATTTTCGCGCGGGCCAGCGCGGGATCTTCCAGCCACGGGAAAAAATAATTCGGACTCGCCATGTTGCCGATGAAGTGTTGATCGGAGAACGCGCGGTGCTGGCTCGCATAACCGAGCACGATCTGTCCGGCCTCGGTTAACGGTTCAAGCAAAATGTTATTGAACGCGTAGGCCGCACGGCCGTGATACTCCCAGAAGTCGTCGCGCACTCGATTCGCCCACGCTTCGTCGAATGCGGCATCACCGCGTTCGATGATGGCATCGGCCACGAACTTGGCATGGCGTTGCGCGCTGTTGCCACCCTGACCGCCGATCGGATCGTAGGTGATCGCGGTGTCGCCAACGGGGATCACGAGGCCGCCGCCGAGACGTGCGCAGGCTTCGCGCACCGTCGGCGGGAAAGCGCCTTTGAGCCACGCATGTTCATCGCCTTCAACTGGCCGCATGTGTTCGACGTGCGGCCACTCGTACGGCGCATACGTTTTGATTAAGCGCTTCATCACGGCGTTCGCTTCCGCGGCGCTCCGCACATCGCCCATGCAGTCGAGATAGCTGCCCGGTTTTGCTTCGAGTAACCAACACCACGTCGGGCCGGCATCTTTATGTGTGTACGGCACCCAGAAGTATTCGCCCGCGTCCGCGAAAAAATTAAACTTCACCGCGCGGATATCGGAACGATCTGGACAGGGATGATCGAAACCCTCGACGATGCCCATCGTGACCAAGCGTTGCGGTCGATCGTAGACACTGCGCAATGGATCACGCGGGATCAATTTGCCGATTTCACCTTTACCCGCCGCGAGCAACGTGACATCCGCCGCGTTGGCGATCTTGTTCAGCGCTTCAATGGTGACGGCGCTCTGGACGAGCTTGCCGCCCGCGGCCTCGAAGTCATTCATCCAGCGCGCGATCCGCATGCGGACGTCGATCGCGGCCCCTTCGCCCGAAAAATTCCCGATCAGCACGAGACGATCCGCGCCGACCGTGGGTTGAAAGTCGAGATGAACCCCCTGGCCATGCAGCGCGGTGTCGTACCAATGTTCGATGCCGATCTCGCGCTCAAGCATGATGTTGCATTCGTAGAGATAAGCCGTGCCGGTCGGCGCGGAGCGCAACAGCCAATCGTCCGCGGTACGATCGGAATAGACCGTCACCGCATAACCGCGCTGCAACAGCTTATGAGCGATATAGAGCGTGGTAGTCCCGCTCCCGATAATGGCTATCTTGCGCATGGTGGTCTCCGCAAACTCCGTAAATAATTTCCATGTTCGCTCACGGCGCTGAACCTAGGATCAGGCGTTTCAACATGTCTTTTAACTGCCGCGCTTCTCCGGCGCTAAAACAGCCAAGCAAGTCGGCCTCAAACGCGCTGGCGGCGGCTTGCATAGGCACGAGCTTGGCGTGTCCCGCGCCGGTCAAATGATAGAGGTTACTGCCATCCGGCGCGCGCGCGGCGGCCACCCACCCGCGAGTCCGCAATTGATCGAGGATCTCGTCGGCTTCGTCGCTAGAAATGAGGTCAACGAGGGCTAGCTCGCCAGCGCCGATCCCCTGATCACGATCGCCCAAGGTCACAAGCACGCGCCATTCGTGTTGTCGCAGATGCTCGCGCTGAAGAATCGATTCGAAGCCGGTCTGGAATTTAGCAGCAGCCTGCGACAAGAGGTAGTCAAGATAGTCACCAACAAAACTACTTGACGCATGGGTGCTGGTCCGCCGTAACCGCGGGTGCGGTCGCGAGACCGAGTACTCACCACGATAGAACAACAACGCTTCATGTCCTGACTCGGCGAACGCGAGAACTTCGCCAACCAGGATGAGATGATCGCCACCTTCGTAGATAAACGTTTTGCGGCATTGAAACGTGGCGGCGCAGCCGGTCAGGAGCGGTACGCCGTCAACTCCTTCGACGAAGTCAGTCTCTCGAAATTTGTGGGTGCCGCGTTTCGCAAACGCGTCCGACAGTGCCACCTGTTCGGTGCTCAAGACGTTCACGATGAAATGGCTAGCGGCTTCGAACGCGGCACGACTCAATGAGTCCTTATCGAGGCTCCACAGGATCATCGGTGGCTTCAGCGATACTGAATTGAAACTGCTCGCGGTAACACCGATGTACGCGCCGGCCGGATCAACCGTCGTGACGACAGTCACGCCGGTCGCGAAGTTACCCAGCGCGCGGCGGAATTGACGCGGATCAACGACCTGTGAAATTGCCGCGGCTTCAAGGCTGGGCATGCGGGGTCAGCCGGAAAGCGCCGCGATTTGCGCGATCTGTTGCTCGGGCCCGAGTGCACGGTAGCCACCGTCAACCGCGATCTCCGTACCGTTGCTTCCGGAAGCGGCCGGCGAGCACAGGAACACGACGGTGGGTGCGACTTCTTCGGCGTCCACCAAACGCGCATTCAGATGAAATGGCGCCGCGACCTGATCGGCTTTCGCGCGGTTATTCCCGCTTAGGTCCCGAATCACGTTTGACCACGTCCAGCCGGGCGAAACTGCGTTCACTCGAATCCGATCCGATGCCAGTGCGAGCGCCTGGTTACGCGTCAAGGCTAACAGGGCCGCTTTGGACGTAGCGTACAGTAACCGACCTTGTTGTGCCGCGTGCGCGCTGATGCTTGAGACAGAACGGGCTTATAGACGGCAATCCCCAGGCACCGGGGAGTTGGTGCACAACTAACTCTGACATTGGAAAACGCTCCTTCACTTCCGATTTTTTTTCGCTAAATAGTGTCGACGGTTCGTGACTTCATCAACTTCAATTGCCCGCCAGCACGGCCGCGTTGCGTAGACGCAAGGTGCCAAGCGCGCCAACTAATAGTAGGACAGCGAGGAACAGCAGCCCAATTTCGAAACTGCCTGTGAGAGTCTTGAGATACCCGACGGCGTAGGGTCCGACGAAGCCACCAAGCGCACCCATCGTATTAATGAGCGCAATGCCCGCCGCCGCCGCGGTGCCGGAAAGAAAGCGACCAGGCAATGCCCAAAACGGGCCACGCGTGCCGTAGTCACCAACCGCCGCGACGGTCAACGCGATGAGCCCAACCACTGGTGACACGATGTACGCGCTCGCGATAAATCCGAGCGCGCCGATCGAACTTGGAATCGCGACGTGTAGAAAGCGCTCACCGCGACGATCAGAACTGATCCCGATCAGCACCATGCCCGCGGCAGCGGCCACATAGGGGAGCGCGGAGAGCAGGCCGACCTGCAGGTTGCCGAGTCCTGACCAGCCTTTCACGATCTGCGGTACCCAGAGCGTCAGCCCGTAGCTGCCGGTTTGGCAGGTGAACATGATAAGGGCGAGTTTCCAGACTGTGGGATGCAGCATGGCTTGGCGGAGATTCACCCGGTGTTTCGCTTCGGCTTTCGCGTGTTCGTCATGCATGTAGGTGCTGAGCCATGCGCGCTCATCGTCAGCGAGCCAGTGTGCCTGCGCGGGGCTATCGGTGAGGTAGCCGAGCACGACGAAACCGAGCACCACCGCCGGTAGCCCCTCTATCAGGTACATCCACTGCCACCCCTTGAGCGCCAGGATGCCGTTCATTTCCAACAGCAGTCCCGACAGCGGACCACCGACCACGATCGAGAGCGGAATTGCCATCATGAACCATGACACCGCGCGAGCGCGCTCCGCTGCCGGAAACCACTGACTTAGGTAATAAATGATGCCGGGGAGAAATCCGGCTTCGGCGACGCCTAATAAAAACCGCATGACATAGAAGCTGGTCTCGCCCTGCACGAACATCATGCCGGCCGAGATCAGACCCCAGGTAATCATAATGCGCGCGATCCAAAGCCGCGGGCCAACCCGCACCATAATCAAATTGCTGGGGATCTCGAACAGCGCATAGCCAATGAAGAAAATGCCAGCGCCAAAACCATAGACCGCGGCACTAAAGCCGAGATCGACGTTCATCTGTAGCGCCGCGAAGCTGACGTTCGCGCGATCGAGCCAGGAAACGATGTAAAGCAACAGCAAAAACGGCAATAGCCGCCGGGTGACCTTGGCCATCGTCGCGCGCGCGAAATCCGAATCAATTGCGCTCACAGCAACTCCTGATTTCTGCTCGCGAGAGTGCAAGTGCCACAACTGTGTGTGACATCGCCGTTTGCGCGTTGCGTACACTCATTTGAAGCTTGTCAGTGTGGAACCTACTAAGCCCGCGAACAGCAGTATCAAGGTTGGACCAATGCTCAAACCGAAGCCCAGGCCGCGGCTTGCCGGGTCCGTCGTGCACGAATTCAGATAAATGACTCGGCCGACTAAATACGCGACCCCGATCGAGGCGATCCAGGCTGGTGACCAATACCGCGCCGCGAGCCACATTGCCGTCAAGAACACCACTAAAAGTTCGAGCTTGTTCATCTGCACCCGATAATACCGTTCAAAAATGTCGTGGCCAGTCACCGTCGGCGCCTTCACTCCGTACTTGCCACGTGCCCGGCCTACCAGGCACCGAAGACGATGCATTGAAGCAGCGCCACCACCGTGACGATTTCGACTGAGATCATGAATACTCCCCACGAGGATTGGATGAGTCTGCGCACCATAACATCACTAGCTGTTCAATGATTCGCGTGATGATGGATCGGGCACGGCTGATTTGTTCTCGGAAATTTCCCGAGAAAATTCAACGGCAGTGCCGCAGTGTTGTTCCCTCCTTTACGCCCGACCACAACGCTCGATTTCGTCGAATAGGGCGGTTATGTTTCCTTGTATGTTCATCCGTGCCCGAGATCGTAATGATTGAGGGCGCCGGGGTGGGAGGGACTTATCTTCCCTTCGGGCCTGTATTGGCACCGACTCGTATAGAACTCGTCCCCACCCC
>SHZM01000087.1 GCA_009692265.1 Gammaproteobacteria bacterium | reverse complement strand
TTGCAATGAGTGACAATGCGGCTGCCGAGCACCTTAACAAGGCCCGGGAAATTCTTTTTAAATCTATTCCTAATCGACCGAAAGCAGCCGCCTAAGCCCAGACTCAACTTCAACCCTTCAGACTCATACCTCGATTGGAATGTACTTCGATTCGAACAGACCAAACCGATTGCCGGAAGGACCTACCACCTCTGTGAGCGCTAGAATAGTTTCGGCATCACGGATGCCGTTGTGGCACTCATCTCCGTTCCGACTGCTGCTGTTTAGTACTCTGCCCTAATGCAAGAACACCGTGGAAAAGTATTTCAACCTCAAAGCACCTTTTGAACCTGCTGGCGGCCAGCCCGTCGCGATCGCTGAACTCCTTACGGGGATCGAAGACGGCCTGGCGCACCAAACTTTGCTGGGAGTCACTGGTTCGGGAAAGACCTTCACGATCGCCAGCGTAATCCAACATGTTCAGCGTCCTGCGCTGATTCTGGCGCCCAATAAAACGCTGGCGGCGCAGCTCTACGGCGAAATGCGGGAGTTCTTCCCCGAAAACGCAGTTGAATATTTTGTTTCCTATTACGACTACTACCAACCGGAGGCCTACGTTCCGGCTTCCGATACCTATATCGAGAAAGACTCGTCGATCAACAGTCATATAGAGCAAATGCGGTTATCCGCGACCAAAGCCTTGTTGGAGCGCCCAGACACGATCATCGTTGCCACTGTCTCGGCGATCTATGGCTTAGGTGACCCGGCTGAATATCACGCCATGATTCTGCATTTGCGGCGTGGCGATTCCATTCCCCAGCGACAACTGCTGCGGCGACTAACCGAGCTTCAATACGTTCGCAATGAACTCGAGTTAGTACGCGGTACTTATCGGGTCCGCGGCGACGTGATCGACATTTTCCCCGCTGAATCGGAACGTGACGCGATCCGAGTCCAACTGTTTGACGACGAGATTGAGTCGTTAGCCTACTTTGATCCACTCACTGGCGAAATTTTGCGCCAAATTCCTCGCTTCACGGTCTATCCAAAATCTCACTACGTGACGAGTCGCGAGAAGATCGTGGGCGCGATTGAAGCAATTAAAGCGGAGTTGCGTGAACGCTTGGAGCAGTTGCGCAATTTAGATAAGTTGGTAGAGGCGCAGCGACTGGAGCAGCGGACCCGATTCGATCTCGAAATGATGGCCGAAATTGGCTATTGCTCGGGGATCGAGAATTACTCGCGACACCTGTCCGGCCGCAAGCCGGGTGAACCACCGCCGACGCTTTTTGAATATCTCCCTACAAACGCGCTGCTTATCGTGGACGAAAGTCATGTCACCATTCCGCAATTGGGCGGCATGTATCGCGGCGATCGGGCGCGCAAAGTGAACCTCGTGGATTACGGTTTTCGCCTGCCATGCGCGCTTGACAATCGTCCATTACGGTTTGATGAGTGGGAGAAGCTGGCGCCACAAACGATCTTCGTCTCAGCCACGCCCGGGCACTACGAAGGAGAACGCGCTGGGCGGGTCGTTGAACTCGTGGTGCGACCCACTGGTTTGGTGGATCCGCCAGTTGAGATTCGCTCGGCGGCGACGCAGGTAGATGATTTATTGTCCGAGATCACGAAGACGGCGGCGCGCGGTGACCGCGCATTAGTGACGACACTTACCAAGCGTATGGCTGAAGATCTTACCGATTACCTCAGCGAGCATGGTGTGCGTGTGCGCTACCTTCACTCGGATATCGATACCGTTGAGCGTGTGGAAATCATTCGGGATCTCCGCCTGGGGGAGTTCGACGTATTGGTAGGGATAAATTTACTGCGCGAAGGTTTAGACATCCCGGAAGTCGCTTTAGTCGCGGTGCTGGATGCTGATAAAGAGGGCTTCTTACGATCGGACCGCTCGCTTATCCAAACAGTGGGGCGCGCGGCCCGCAACATTGACGGTAAAGCAATTTTGTACGCGGAAGTAATGACGGGATCTATTCGCCGCGCGCTTGAGGAGATGGAACGTCGACGCGTCGTGCAGCTCGCATTCAATACAGTTCACGGCATCACACCTCGAGGGATCAGCAAGGCGGTAACGGATATTATGGAAGGTGCCTACAGCGCGCCCGGATCAGCGCGTAAAGGCAGTGCGCGAAAGGTTGCGGAAGCGGTGGCCAACTACAGCCGAATGAGTTCCGAACAACTGCTCGCGCGGATCAAGAAGTTAGAGAACGATATGTATGTGCGAGCACGGGATCTCGAGTTTGAAGAGGCGGCCCGGATTCGAGACGAGATCCATCTGATAAAGGCAAACTTACTGGAAATGCCGACCGGCCAGCTGGTTTGAGGTGAATTTATCCGTTATGCTCCGCGCCCGTTGACAAGACGACAGGCGCGTAGCTCAGCTGGTTAGAGCACCACCTTGACATGGTGGGGGTCGTTGGTTCGAGTCCAATCGCGCCTACCAAATCATTCCGTTACCACCCGCCTCAGTGGCGTTGGTCTTAACCCGCAGATCGGCTAAACGACCTCTCGTATCGGTCACCGAGGATACCTGGCGATGCCTACAATTACCCTTCCTGATGGCAGCAATCGATATTTTGAGCATCCCGTTTCTGTCATCGATGTTGCGCGCGCCATTGGTCCAGGCTTAGCCAAAAGCGCGATTGCTGGAAGAGTCGATGGCAAAGTAGTCGATCTCAGTGAGCTGATCTCTGCGGACGCGAGCTTGCAGATTGTGACACCGAAAGATGAGGCCGCGCTCGAAGTAATCCGACATAGCACCGCGCATTTGTTGGCGCAGGCGGTGAAGGCTTTATACCCGGCCGCGCAAGTGACGATCGGACCTGTTATCGAAGACGGCTTCTACTACGATTTCGCCTTTGAGCGTCCGTTTACGCCAGAAGATCTCCTGATCATCGAGCAGAAAATGGCTGAACTTGCCGATGCGGATCTGGTGGTTCAACGACAAATCCTCCCGCGCGACAGCGCCGTTAGTTACTTTGAATCGATCGGTGAGCGCTACAAGGCTGAAATCATTCGTTCGATCCCGGCCAATGAAGACATTTCACTCTACAAGCAGGGTGATTTCACGGATTTATGTCGTGGGCCGCACGTCCCGACAACCGGGAAATTGAAGGTCTTTAAACTTACGAAGATCGCTGGGGCGTACTGGCGCGGCGATTCGCGCAACGCGATGCTGCAACGGATTTACGGTACAGCTTGGGCAGATTCGAAGGCCTTGCAAGCGTACCTCCAGCGTATCGAAGAGGCAGAGAAGCGGGATCATCGACGCATCGGCAAACAATTAGGGCTTTTCCACTTTCAAGAAGAAGCGCCGGGTATGGCCTTCTGGCATGCCCGCGGGTGGACGCTTTGGCAGCAGATTGAGCAGTACCTTCGCCGAGTCCTTAGTGCTCATGGCTATAGCGAGGTGCGATGTCCGCAGATTCTGGACGCTGGTTTGTGGAAGCAATCAGGGCACTGGGACAATTTCCACGAAAATATGTTTGTCACTGCCTCCGAAGAACGTGAATACGCGGTTAAACCGATGAATTGCCCTGGGCACGTACAGATTTTCAATCAAGGTTTAAAGAGCTACCGGGATTTACCAATACGGCTCGCTGAATTTGGATCCTGTCATCGTAATGAGCCCTCTGGTGCGCTTCATGGCTTGATGCGAGTGCGGTCGTTCACGCAGGACGACGCGCATATTTTCTGTACCGAAGCACAGATTCAGGTAGAGGTCGCGAGCTTTATTAAGCTCTTGCGGGCAGTCTATGCAGACTTCGGGTTTCACGAAGTGCAAATCAAGCTCTCAACGCGGCCGGCTAAACGAGTAGGTAAGGACGAAACCTGGGATAAAGCGGAGGCAGCCTTAGAGCAGGCACTTAATGGCCTCGATCTGGAGTGGACGTTGCAACCAGGTGAAGGCGCGTTTTACGGACCCAAAATTGAGTTTTCTTTGAAAGACACGCTTGGGCGGGTTTGGCAATGTGGCACGATCCAACTCGACTTCTCGATGCCAAGTCGTTTAGGCGCAGAGTATGTTGCAGAAGACAATACGCGGCGCGTTCCAGTGATGTTGCACCGGGCGATCCTCGGTTCTTTGGAGCGTTTCATTGGGATCCTAATAGAGCATCATGCTGGTTTGTTCCCCGGGTGGCTTGCGCCAGTCCAAGTAGCGGTGTTGAGTATCACCGAACGATTTGTCCCTTACGCGCGAGAAGTTTTAGAATCCTTGGAAAATCAAGGATTCCGAGCGATTTTGGACTTGAGAAACGAAAAGATCGGGCTTAAGATTCGCGACCACACTTTGCAGCGGATCCCGTACCTACTGATTATCGGTGAGCGGGAAGTCGGGAATCGCATGGTGGCCGTACGCACACGCAGCGGAGAAGACCTTGGCGCAATGACGATTGCTCAGTTTGGGACTCGCCTAGCTGAAGAAGTCACACGGCGTGGAATTCAATAGGCTTTAGGAGGATTGAGTTATCGTTTCTGATAAGAAGAATCGCGTCAACGACGAGATTGCGGCGCCACAAGTACGTTTAATCGGCTCGGATGGGCAAAATGTGGGGATAGTCCCCATCACCGAAGCACGACGACAAGCCACAGAGAGCGGATTAGACCTGGTCGAAATTGTCCCGACAGCGGAGCCCCCGGTCTGTCGCGTGATGGATTTCGGTAAATTCTTATTCGAAGTGAGTAAGAAAAGGCACGCAGCTAAACGCAAGCAGAAACAGATTCAGATTAAGGAAATAAAGCTGCGCCCCGCGACCGATGACGGGGACTACGACATTAAGATGCGCAACGCCAAGCGGTTCTTAGAAGATGGCGACAAAGTAAAGATTACTTTGCGCTTTCGGGGTCGCGAGATGGCGCATCAAGAACTCGGCGCGGAGATGCTGGTGCGGGTCGAAAATGATTTAGCAAGCACCGCAGTGGTGGAACAGCATGCGAAACTAGAAGGGCGCCAAATGGTCATGATGGTCGCACCCAAGAAAACGCACTGACCACTTACATCTACAGACGATATTGAGATTTAGAAGATGCCTAAACTTAGAACCAATCGCGGCGCTGCCAAGCGATTCGCCAAAACCGGAGGCGGCCGCTTTAAGCGGCGCCAGTCGCATAAGCGACACATCCTGACGAAAAAAAGTACGAAGCGTAAGCGTCAGTTACGCAGCAACACATTAGTTGCACACGCGGACCACCGTGAGGTCCAGCAACTTCTACCGAATAGTTAGCACTGCAGGGCAAATGTAATGGCAAGAGTAAAACGTGGCACGATAGCGCACGCACGCCACAAAAAAATTCTAAAGCGCGCGAAAGGTTACTACGGCCGACGTAAGAACGTCTTTCGTGTGGCGACCCAGGCGGTGACCAAAGCTGGCCAGTACGCCTATCGCGACCGCAAGCAGCGCAAGCGTGAGTTTCGTGCGCTATGGATCGTTCGCATCAACGCAGCGGCCCGGACTCATGGACTCAATTACGCGCGCTTCATTAACGGGTTACTCCGCGCTTCGATCGAACTTGATCGCAAAGTACTCGCGGACCTTGCAGTGAATGACAAAGCAGCTTTTGGCGAACTAGTCGCGCAGGCAAAAGCGGCGTTAGCGAGTTAAGTTAGTAGCCGCGGCAGCGGTAAATAGTGATGAAGAGGAAGGCCCGCCTTCCTCGCCACCCCGCACCGAATCCCTCAAAACCACTTCGAACGGCAGCAGCAGTTTCCGATGACGGGTAGCGCCGAATTTCTGCTGGACCAAGCTTTAGCGGAACTCATGCGAGTGGGAACGCTCGCGGAACTCGACTCGACCCGAATCAAGTACCTCGGCAAAAAGGGCTTATTGACCGACTTGTTAAAGGGCCTCGGTCGCCTCCCGCCCGATGAACGGCCACAGGAGGGCGGGGAGATCAATAGTGCAAAACAAGTGCTTTCGGATGCACTGTTCGAGCGCCGCACTGCTCTCGAAGAGGCGGCCGTAACGCGAGATACAAAGGCGCGCATTGATGTCACGTTACCCGGTCGGGGTCGTGGGGTTGGCGGACTGCATCCGGTAACACTTGCCTTGCAACGGATCGAAGCATTGTTTGCGCAAGCAGGATTTGAAGTGGTCGAGGGGCCGGAAATCGAGGACGACTACCATAATTTTGAGGCGCTTAATATTCCAGCGCACCATCCAGCACGTGCGATGCACGACACTTTTTATTTTCCGAACGGAACCTTACTGCGGACGCATACGTCGCCAGTACAAGTGCGAGTGATGAGCGAACGCAAGCCGCCTCTACGCATCATAGCCCCGGGTCGCGTTTATCGGTGTGATTACGACCAAACTCACTCCCCGATGTTCCATCAAGTAGAAGGCTTATTCCTTGATGAGCAGATCTCAATGAGCGATCTGAAGGGGATTTTGCACGACTTCTTGCGTGCGTTTTTCGAAGACGATTCCTTACAAATCCGCTTCCGGCCGTCGTATTTTCCGTTCACCGAACCGTCCGCCGAAGTGGATATTAAATTATCATCGGCGCATGGCCTCTCGGGTTGGCTCGAAGTCTTGGGCTGCGGGATGGTTCACCCCCGCGTGTTAAAGAACGTTGGAATAGATCCAGGGCAGTATCGCGGATTCGCGTTCGGTCTCGGCGTCGAGCGGCTCGCGATGCTTCTGTATGGTGTTAATGATCTCAGATTGTTCTACGAAAATGATCTGCAATTCCTGCAGCAGTTTGCTTGAAGAATAAGCCCCCGTGATCCTGAGATGAAAGTGACAACCGAATGGCTGGCGGAGTTCATAGCGATCGATTCGTCGGTGGAGCAGCTTGCCGAGCGGTTGACGATGGCCGGATTGGAGGTAGAGCACATTCAACCAGCGGTTCCGGCGATATGTGGTGTAGTCTCGGCGCGAATCACGCGAACAAGCCCCCATCCGACTGCAGATCGTTTACAGCTATGCGAGGTTGATGCCGGGGCATTTGGGCGCCATCTAATAATCTGCGGCGCAGCTAATGCGCGCCACGACCTAATGACAATTCTTGCCTTGCCTGGCGCACGAATTGCCGATGGGAAGGAAGTCCAAAAATCGACTATTCGCGACGTGGAATCCGCGGGAATGCTCTGCTCAGCCGCCGAGATCGGTTTCGGTGACGATTCGATGGGCATACTCGAATTGGATCCGGCTACCGCCCGTGGCGTTGAGTTATCAACTCTCGTACCACTAGACGACACAATTATAGAAATCAATGTCACCCCTAATCGCGGCGATTGTCAGTCTGTTCTTGGAATCGCGCGCGAACTGAGCGCGATATTCGATAGGCCGCTTTCGTTCCAGCGAGTACTGTCAGTCGCCGCCGAAACAGCTTCAACGTTCTCAGCTTCGCTGCAAGCCCCGGACAAATGCTCATGTTATGTCGGACGTGTTATCGAGCGCGTAGACGCCTCCGTAGCAACTCCGTTATGGCTCAAGGAACGCCTTCGGCGCTGTGGTGTCCGCTCGATCAATGTAGTCGTCGATATCACTAATTACACCATGCTCGCCTTGGGGCAGCCCATGCATGCTTTCGATCTCAAGCGGCTCAACGGCGCAATTGAAGTACGGGATGGACGCCCGAATGAACGCCTTGTGCTGTTGGACGGCACTGATCTCGAATTCGGGGAAGGGAGCCTAGTCATTGCTGATGAAAAGGGTCCGTTAGCTTTGGCTGGTGTAATGGGGGGGCGCGCGAGTGGTGTTGAGACCTCGACCACCAGTGTTTTTCTAGAGAGTGCGTATTTCGACCCGATTTCGTTGGCTTCTACTGCGCGTAGACTCAATATTCAAACCGACGCTGCGCAACGCTTTGAGCGTGGGGTCGACCCGGATGGGCAAGCCCGCGCGGTGGAGTTTGCAACGCGACTTCTACTCGATATCTGCGGGGGAGCGCCCGGCCCAACGACGGAGATTTCCGAGCCCGGTCAGCGCGTGGCACCACGGGCTATTGAATTTCGTCTCAGTCATGCCGCTGAGGTACTTGGAATGTCACTCGACGTGAACAACGTCCACCGGATTTTCGAACGCTTGAAATGTCGGATCGCAGGTAGTCTAGGAGCTCCAATATGGAGTATCACTCCACCCTCATATCGATTTGATTTAATAGAAGAAATTGACCTAATCGAAGAAGTAGCGCGAATTCGGGGCTACGAAATGTTACCCGCCACCCGCCCCCACGCGCGAACTACGTTGGATCGTCGCGCAAGTCGGGTAAACATCGCTGCCGTGATGCGCGACTACCTCGTTGCGGACGGCTATTTTGAGGCGATTACTTACAGTTTCATTCCTTCCTCGTGGACCGGAGTGTTCGGCGACCCCACGTCGCGAGCCCTAGAACTTGCGAACCCAATTTCTCAGGAGATGGCGGTGATGCGTTCTTCGTTGTGGCCTGGTCTTCTGCTGGCCGCGCAACACAATCTTAATCGCCAAGCGGGATCGGTGCGGCTATTTGAGGTAGGGATGGTCTTTGAGGCTCAAGGAAACAATGTTTCTCAAACGGTAAAACTCGCAGGCGTTGCCGTTGGACAGGCGGATCCAAAGCAGTGGGGGACGCCGCCTCGAGAGGTCGATTTTTTCGATCTAAAGCGAACAATCGACAATCTGCTTACAGCAACACGCGTCCATAACATTCAATTCATTCCTCACCTGGAAGCGGGGCTGCATCCTGGCCAGACTGCGGCGATCCTCGTGAATGATAAGCACGCTGGAATGCTCGGGTTACTTCACCCAAAAATCCGCAACTCCTTGGAGTTACAGGAAAATATTTTTCTTTTTGAGATTTCACTCGAAGCCTTGCCGACCCCGTTACGAACGAGCTTCGCGCCGCTTTCACGGTATCCCCAAGTGCGGCGTGACATCAGCATTGTAGTGCCGGAGGCGGTCACTGCCGATACAGTTCTAGCGACTGTTCGAGCGGCCGACGACGGCTTGCTTAAGGACCTTCAGTTGTTTGATGTATATCGAGGGCAAGGTATTGATTCGGACAAAAAAAGCTTGGCGTTGGGCTTGATTTTTCAGGCGTCTTCGAGCACTCTTACGGACGATCGAGTCGAAATCACAATTGAAAAAATCCTAGACCGCTTAAGTCGGGATCTAGGCGGGGCGCTCAGAGCATAAGTATGGCATTGACCAAGGCAGAAATGGCCGAACGCTTGTTTGAGGATCTTGGCCTCAACAAACGTGAAGCAAAAGAGCTGGTCGAGGCCTTTTTTGAGGAGATCCGGGCCTCGTTAGAGCTTGGACAGCAAGTCAAGCTGTCTGGATTCGGCAACTTCGACTTGAGAAATAAAAACCAGCGACCTGGGCGCAACCCGAAAACCGGCGAAGAGATCCCCATCTCAGCTCGCCGTGTTGTAACTTTCAGGCCCGGGCAAAAATTGAAAGCGCGAGTAGAAGCCTATGCTGGAAGCATCGAACAATAACGTCCTGCCCGCAATTCCCGGTAAACGCTATTTCACAATTGGCGAGGTCAGCGATTTGTGCGCTGTTAAGCCGCACGTGCTGCGCTATTGGGAGCAAGAATTTCCCCAACTCAAGCCGATGAAGCGTCGTGGCAACCGGCGTTACTATCAACGCCAGGACGTTATCCTAATCCGCCAAATCCGGAGCCTGTTATACGAGCACGGATTTACTATCGGCGGTGCCCGCCAACGTTTGTCCGGCGACGAGGTCAAAGCTGATAGCAGCATGAGCCAGCAAATCGTTCGGCAGCTTCGCATCGAACTTGAAGAAGTACTGGATATATTGCGGCGGTAATGAGATTCAATCTAGTTGGGCGGTCGAACTACTGCCCGACACAGGCGAAGCAGGAAGCGCGCCGTCATATCTCCCTTCGGGTGGCGGCCGCCATCGGATACGCAGTACATGTCGGGCCGAGCCGTGCAGTCAGGGACCAGAAACACATCGGGGCGTAGCGCAGCCTGGTAGCGCACCGCAATGGGGTTGCGGTGGTCGGAGGTTCAAATCCTCTCGCCCCGACCATTTTTACAATGGCAATTCATATTCCAGCGCGCGAAGTCGGTTGCTGCGGAGGCTGATCCAAGCGTGTAGCTGAATCTTCCTTTTTTTCCAACGCTTCTGTTTTGGCGCACTCCGAAGATCACGCGCGTGCGCCTGGTTGGATTCAAGCTGGCGGTCAGGCACTCGGCGGGCTGCACCGGATCGTGGGTTTCTCGCTGATAACTTGACAGTAAAGCGAACGACTTTCGCTCGTGAGTGTTGGCGCCGAGTTAAAACTGAGCCACCGCGCCGACTCAATAATGAGCCAGGGTTGGAAGCCGAACTGGTTAGGGCCGGCTGTGGATAAGTGTAGAGTTTTATCTGCGTCGTTGTCCTCCTCGGTGATGTTTTCAGTAGTTGGTGA
>SHZM01000086.1 GCA_009692265.1 Gammaproteobacteria bacterium | reverse complement strand
CTGCAACTGGGCCGGCGTCACTAATTGTTTGTCGTTCATATCGATCACCATGCCTCGCATCATGACCGAACCCAGCTACCCCTTCAGACTCATACTCCGTTGGATTCACGCCCTTTGTTCAGACTCATACCCCATTGGACAAGGCTGGGCATCGCCGCCGGCGCGCGAAGCTCGCTATAATCCTCCCCCCCTTAAACGAAACTACTCCTGATGACTCAAAGACCCAGTGGTCGCGCGCCGAATCAATTACGGCCGGTGCGGTTCACGCGTGGCTATACCGTGCATGCGGAAGGCTCGGTGCTCGTCGAATTCGGCAATACGAAAATACTGTGTACCGCGTCCGTTGAGGATCGACCGCCGTCGTGGATGAAGGGGCAGGGTGAAGGGTGGGTCACCGCCGAATACGGAATGCTGCCGCGCGCGACCCATAGCCGAAGCAAACGCGAAGCGGCACAGGGGCGCCAAAGCGGCCGTAGCCTGGAGATACAACGTCTGATCGGACGTAGCTTACGTGCTGTGCTCGATCGCGCGGCGCTTGGCGAACGCTCCATTCTGATTGATTGTGATGTATTGCAAGCTGACGGCGGTACACGCACGGCGGCGATCACTGGAAGCTATGTCGCGCTGGTCGATGCGATAAACAGGTTATTGTGTAATCGAGTCATCACCAAGAACCCGATTCATGGTGCGATCGCGGCGGTATCAGTCGGGATCTACAAAGGTATTCCGGTCCTGGATCTCGACTATGCCGAGGACTCGAACGCCGAAACCGATATGAACGTCGTGATGAATGCCGCCGGCCATTTCGTCGAGGTACAGGGCACGGCCGAAGGGCATGCGTTTCGCCGCGATGAATTGAATGTACTACTCGATCTTGCGGGTGACGGGATCGCGCAGTTAATCGCCGCACAAGAGGCGGCACTCGCGCCGGCATGATCTCGGAGTTAGTGTTGGCGACCGCCAATGGCGGGAAAGTCCGCGAACTGCAGGCGTTACTTGCGGGCCACGACTATCACGTGCGGACGCAAGCCGAGTTCGCTTGCCCGGAAGTCCCTGAAACCGGCTTGAGCTTTGTCGAGAACGCCTTGATTAAAGCTCGCAACGCTGCGCGTCACTGTGGCCTGCCTGCCATCGCCGATGATTCCGGGCTCGCGTGCGATGCGTTAAATGGGGCACCAGGGATCTATTCGGCCCGCTATGCCGGGGACCATGCAACTGACACTCAGAACCTTTTATATCTGTTGCAAGCCATGAAGCGAGTTCCCGAGGTTGCCCGCACCTGCCGTTACGTGTGTGTTATCGCGTACCTCGCGCATGCCGATGATCAGTTGCCGGTGCTTGCGCAAGGGATCTGGGAGGGACGCGTGACGACTGCCCCGTGCGGAACCGGAGGCTTTGGTTATGACCCGATTTTTTTTGTCCCGACCGACGGATGCACTGCGGCTGAACTCGCTGCCTCCCGCAAAGAGGTGCTCAGTCATCGCGGTCAGGCCCTGCGCGAGTTGATCGCGCGCTTACCCCGCGGGCGAGACACCTGACCTGGACGCGCAGGCTATCGCGGAAATCCCGCTCGCGCTGTATGTGCACCTGCCGTGGTGCGTACAGAAATGTCCTTACTGCGACTTCAATTCGTATGAAGCATCAGGTGCCTTGCCCGAGATGGCGTACATCGATGCACTGCTCGCCGATCTGCGGTTAGAAGTACCGAGTGCCGCGGATCGTACCGTGAGCTCCATTTTTATCGGCGGGGGTACACCGAGTTTATTTTCTGGAACCGCGATCGCGAGGCTCATGGCGGGTATCCGCTCCACGGTCTCCCTCGCGATCGACGCCGAGATCACCCTCGAAGCGAACCCTGGTGCCGTCGACGAAGCACATTTCGCGCAGTACCGCGCGGTCGGGATAAACCGGTTATCAATCGGCGTACAGAGTTTTCGCGATGATCAACTCAAGCAGCTAGGACGAGTACACGGCGCAGCGGAGTCGCTAGGGGCCGTGGCCGTCGCGCGGGCCGCCGGTTTCGATAATCTCAATCTGGATCTCATGCACGGGTTGCCTGGGGATCGCGCGGGCGATTCGCTGCGCGATCTCGAACAGGGTCTCGCGCTGCAGCCACAGCATCTGTCCTGGTATCAACTCACCTTGGAAGCAGGCACTGCGTTCGCGCGTCGGCCACCACAGCTTCCGCCGCACGATCAAATCGCCGCCGAATTCGAAACAGGATGCGGGTTACTGGAAGCCGCAGGGTTCGAGCGCTATGAGATTTCGGCGTTTGCGCGTGCGGGCCGCGAATCCCGGCATAACATGAACTACTGGGAGTTCGGCGACTATCTCGGCATTGGCGCGGGAGCGCATGGCAAGGTAACGCGGCCGACAAGTATCGAACGCCGCGTGAAACGACGCCACCCAAGCGCCTACTTGAAGGAAGCGGCAACACCAGCGTCCGTGGCCATTGAAACGTCGACCGGCAGCGCATTGATCTTGGATTTCATGATCAATGCGCTGCGTTTAAAACGCGGTTTCAGTCGCGCGTTGTTTGCCGCGCGGACCGGGCTGCCCGAATCGATGTTGGAGCCCGGCGTGGCTGCCGCGGTGAAGCAGGGCTGGTTAGACGACGATGGCGAGCGGCTAGTTCCCACCGCGCTTGGCTATCGATTCCTGAATGATTTGCAGCTTGTTTTTGTCCCGTAATCGGACGTTAAAACACCTCTAGAGTGGACAATTGCTTATCGACCGCCGCCGCCCAACCGCGATTCGCTAGTGGGCTGGCCGGACTTGGATGAAGCACCGTTGCCACCTGCACTCGTTTGGCGAGGCTCGGTGCGACCAGACCACTGGTCAGCACAGCACTGGCTCGGTGGCGGGCGAAGGTGCCAATCCCAATCAGCCAGTGCGGTTCGAGCGCGGTAATCGCGGCCGCGAGATGCTGATCGCAGGTTAGGTATAACAAGTCACGTGCGCCTGCAGGAAGCTTATCGGGGGTGAAGTTGCGCCCGGACTCTTCGAGAAAGACCAGCGGACAGTAATTCAAGACGAAGCATTCGCGAAAAAACTCCGTGGCAGTACCAAAACGCACGGCGGCCCACCCCCACAGCCGACGACCACTGACTTCAGAACGAGCGCAGGCGAAGCCTTCGATCGGGCGTTTGGGATGTTGCTGGGTTGGCGGTTTGATCGCGCCAGAGAGTTTTAACCAATCGCGGACCGCGGCGATTTCCCCAAACGGCACGCCGGTCTGCATCATTCCAAACGGACCGGGATTCATACCGAGAAACACCACGCGTTTGTGGCCGGTCCCGTAGAGCGTAACGTAATCGACATAGGGTGCCCAGGCGTATTGATGAGGGGCATACACATGCGCCACTGGTCGTGGAAAATCGATCCGCGCGAGGCTTCCGGACATAACCTGCGCGGCTTCGAGTAGTGCGCTCACCTCGGTGGGTGGCCGTAATCGCGGTGGATCTCGCCAATTTGAATACGATACGACGAATACCAGCGGGCTTGCCCGGCCTGCGCCGCGCGATGCTCTTCGTCGGCTTTCCACCGCGCAATGCTCGCGGTGTCCGGCCAAAAACTCAGGACCACTTCTTCGCCAGCGGGAGTCGTCGCGTAGACAAACTCCAGGCAACCAAAATCGCGCAACGCTTTATCCCGAAGCGCCAACGCGGTGTCCAGGTAATCCGGCGCGATGTCCGGGCGATGGGTGGCGCGAAAAATTACGATGTGGGTGGACATGGCGTAGCTCCTCTACTGGTGCAGAAAAAAATGCAGGACAACCGCGGTGACGAGTGTGGTCAACGCAGTCGAAAGCACGATCGTTTTCGACATGGCCTCTTCGCGCAGACCATAGCGCTTGGCAAACACATACGCGTTCACCCCTGAAGGCATCGCGGCAAGCAGCACGGCGACCCGCGTCCATTCGAGCGGCAACGTCAAGGCGAGACATAAACCCCACACCAATAAGGGGTGCAAAAAATTCTTGAGGATTAAAAAGCCGCTGACCTCGCGCAGCCCGCCGCTGACTCGATACTGGCCCAACGAAATGCCGAGCGAGACCAAGGCGCACCCTGGTGCCGCCTGAGCAAGCCGTTCGAGTAGAGAATCCAATACGCCAACAGGGACATTTCCACTGAGATTCGCCGCAATCCCGAGGGCGAGGCTGAAGATCACCGGATTCAGCAGAAGCCGCCCCTTGCTGTGATACCAAGGCCGCTTAGTGTCGCCGTGCGCGCCGTAAACTTCGATGCAATACGTGGCCGGCGGGAACAGCAGCGAACTCTGTATCGCCAAAATGCTAAACAGGGGCACGGCGGCGCTCGGGCCAAACGCGGTAGTGGCGAGCGGCAAGCCCAACATCACCATGTTCGAATAGCAGGCTCCCATGCCCGCGACTCCCATACTCGCGCGATCCCACCCCAGGCGATAACGCGCGACCAACGCGCCACCGAGAAACATCGCAAACGAGGGAACGTAGAACGCGATCAACAGATCCCATGGCAGAGTGTCGGGGAGGTCGGCGCGGGCAAGGCTGCGAAACAACAGTGCCGGGATCGCGACGTAGTAAACGAATTTCGCGAGCCCATCGCTGGTGCCGGAATCGAAAATTCCGGCGCGCAGCAATACAAAACCGAGGCCAACGGCACCGAATACTGGTGCGATGACCGCGAGTACTAGACTCAACTACCTAAGCGCCGGATGGTACTGGCGCTGATGCGGAGGCTGTTTGCGCCACGCGCGGCCGGCGAGAAGGCCACCGTCGATCACCAGTGCATGGCCGACGACATAGGCTGATGCTTCGCTGGCGAGCCAGAGGGCGGCTTCGGCGATTTCTTCTGGCTGGCCGAAGCGTGGCAACGGTTGATCGTCTTGTTGGGCAACCTGGATTTTCTGGATCCGCGTCAACCAGCGATCGTCGGTGACTCCGGTGTGGATCGGGGTTGCGACGTTGCCCGGACAGATGCAGTTAACGCGGATCCCGTCTTCGATTAATTCCAGCGCGGTGGAATGCGTGAAATGCTTTACCGCCGCCTTCGCGGTACCGTAGGCGTGCGGGCTGAAGCCGGCGGCAAAGGCCGCGGCGCTCGCGATATTGACGATGTTGCCGGTTTTTCGGGGCTGCATCGCGCGGGCCGCGTGCTTGGTGCCAAAAAATACGCTGCGTTGAATGACGGCGTAGGCGTGGTCCCATTCGACTTGCGAGATTGCCGCGATTGGACCCATCACGCCAACGATCGCGGCGTTATTAATGAGGCAGTCGAGACGTCCCCAGTGGCTCATCACCCCGTCGATGGCATTTCGGAAATCCGCTTCGATGGCGACATCCAAGTGAACGTAACGGGCGTCGCCACCCAACTCACTAGCCAAGTGCAGACCTTTGTCATCCTGGATATCCGCGATCATCACGCAATAGCCGGCGGCGGCAAACGTGCGCGCGCAGGCGGCACCGATACCACTGGCTCCACCCGTCACCAGGAGTGTTTTGGTCCCTTCAACCATGTGGATGGAAGATCCCGCCTTTCATCAGCGGTGAGTTGTCGATTGGGGGACCGGCATCGCAGCCAAGGTTGTCGCGTTTGGCGATAATCGTCCAGCCGATCCGGCGTGCGACGGGGGAGTCGGGCGGGGTATCACCGAGTTCGATTGCGGCCCGCGCGCAGAGTTCGCCCCAGGTCCGCAGGTCTTCACTCATTTTGTGAACCACAGTGACCAGGCGATCGTTGGTGGCGCAGTGATAATCATAGGTGGGCATGGCATCTCACTCCTTGGCTTCGAAGTTTTTTGTGTTGTGGTACGCCTTGGTCGTGGAGCCTGCCCCGAAAGCTGAGCCACCCATGCTGTCACTGCCGACATTCCGACGGTGCATCCGCATCGTCCCAAGATGGACTTTGAGGACCGGTGCACTCGACGGAGTATCGCCGACCTCGATCTTCGCCATCGCACACACGTCTCCCCAGGTCTGCACGTCCTGGCTCATGCGGTGAATTATTTGAACGGTGCGGGCGTTGTGCTCGCAATGGTAGTCGTAGGTCGGCATCTCAATTTCTCCTCGAGGGTTGGAATGGATTATCGCTTGCTGCGTGGTGGCGGCGCAAAGACCGTAGGCGACCTCAGTTTTGACGCCACAACCTCGTTGCGCACAAATCTTCCTATGAGTTCCAGTGGCCGCCGTAGGGTTCATTGGCCAGACTTCCCGTGCGCTCGCTCATTGCTCCTGAGCCTTCAGACTGGCGCTCATTTCTTCCAGTTCGATCCACCTTGCCATCAGGTCATCCA
This sequence comes from Gammaproteobacteria bacterium, assembly GCA_009692265.1. Taxonomy (GTDB): domain Bacteria; phylum Pseudomonadota; class Gammaproteobacteria; genus CAIKBL01. Next base: position 4,193 of record SHZM01000086.1, on the reverse strand, counting down.
ACGCAGTTTGGGTCGCGGCGACGTGTTGGAGATGGGCCTCAACCTTGGCATACGCTTGCTCGTAAAAATCGCTGTCCTGTGTGTGTTGGGTGAGGGTGGTGAGTTTCTGTTCGAGGGCGGCGATCGCATCAGGCAGCCGTTCGAGTTCGAGCTTGAACTTGTAGCTTAGCTTATTGCCCGGATCGCGCTTAGTAGTCATGGCTTTAGGCAATTCGGGAGTGACCTGTTTTACACCCCGTAACGGGGCATCCTTGGTGGCGAGCACGTGTCCCCGACTGAGCCAGTCGCTATAACCGCCAGGGTAGCGTTGAATGCTGCCGTCGGCTTCAAACACGAGAATGCTGGTGACGACATTGTCTAAGAATTCGCGATCGTGACTAACCAGAATCAAGCTGCCGGTGTAGCTCACGAGTTGATCTTCGAGGACATCCAGAGTCTCGACGTCTAAATCGTTCGTCGGCTCATCCAAAATCAATAAATTGCTCGGTCGCGTAAACAAGCGAGCGAGGATGACTCGATTACATTCGCCCCCCGAGAGCGCTTTAATCGGCGTTTTCGCCCGCTCGGGACTAAACAGAAACCCCTGCAAATAGCCGATGACGTGGCGTTCCTTGCCCTCAAGCACGACGTATTCGCGTCCGTCCCCGACGATTTCAGCCACTGTTTTATTCGGATCGAGCTCGCGCCGCAGTTGATCGAAATAGCCGGTCTCGAGATTCGTACCGATTTTAACCACCCCGCCATCGGGTGAAATTTCGCCGAGCAGGATCTTCAATAAGGTACTTTTGCCAACACCGTTATTCCCGATTAATCCGATGCGATCGCCGCGCATCATTTTTAATGAGAAACCACTGATCAAAGGCTCCCCGTCAAAGCCATGCGTGACGTTCCGCGCTTCGACCACTTTGCGCCCGGACTCTTCGGCCTCGGCGACAGCGATCTTAGGCTTCGCCAATGGCTTGATGCGTTCGGCGGCTTCCTCTCGTAAGGCCTCTAACGCTCGTACCCTCCCTTCGTTGCGAGTGCGCCGGGCTTTGATCCCTTGCCGGATCCAGACCTCCTCTTGTTCAAGTTTCTTATCGAACAATGCCACATGGCGAGCTTCGTCTTCGAGCGTCTTCTCCTTGTTCTCCACATAAGCAGCGTAGTCGCCGGGCCAATCGGTAAGGATTCCGCGATCGAGTTCCACAATCCGGGTAGCCAAACGCCGCACGAAGGCGCGATCGTGGGTGATAAAGAGCACGCATCCCAAGAATCCGCGGATCCGGTGTTCGAGCCATTCAATGGTACTTAAATCGAGGTGGTTGGTTGGTTCGTCGAGCAGCAACAGATCGGGTCTGGCCACCAGTGCCTGCGCCAAGGCCGCCCGCCGACGCCAGCCACCCGACAGTTCGCGCAAGGTGCGATCCCCAGGTAATTCGAGCTCTGATAGCTGGGCCGAAACCTGTTGTTCTACGTTCCACCCGCCATGCGCTTCGATCGCGCGGTGCAGTGATTCCAGTTCCTTAAGCCCCGCCCGATCGAGTTCGTTGGCTGCGAGCGCGTGGTAGCGTTCGATTAACGTAACCTGGAAACTAAGCCCGGTAGTGACGTACTCGCGCACCGTGAGGTCTAAATCGGTCGGAAGATCCTGGACAAGTTGCGCGATCCCCAGTGCCGATTGCCGTACTACATCACCCCGATCCGGTAACACCTCGCCCATGCATAACTTGAGCAGTGTCGATTTACCCGTGCCGTTACGACCGATCAGGCACACGCGCTCGCCTGCGATGAGCGAAAAATTAACGCGCGAGAGGACTTTCAGATCCCCGAATTCCAGGGTGACGTCGGAGAATGTCAGCAGGGTCATAGGGTATCGGCCACTAAAGGGGCCGTATTGTCGGTGCTCGCGAAGGATGGCGGCAAGCGCTGTATCCGGACGTACTTGGTGGTTTAATCGGGTTCTCTAGTTGCATTTACGATTGCGAGGACTCTATGGCGACAACAAAGCTAATCGAATACGAGGCGGCCAGTTCTGAGGTACGGGCGGTGTATGACGATATTCGGGCGACCCGTAAAACAGATTTCATCAATAACTTCTGGAAAGCCTTGGCCGTGAACCCCGCGCAATTGGCGCGAACCTGGGAGAGCGCCAAATGCGTCATGGCACCGGGCGCGCTCGATCCGATGACCAAGGAATTGATTTACATCGCGGTCTCTGTCGCCAACAAATGCGAATATTGCATCCATTCACACACCGCCGCGGCACGCGCGAAGGGCATGACCGACGCGCAATACGCCGAATTAATCGCCGTGATCGGCATGGCGCATTCGACCAATGGATTGGTGACGACGATGCAAGTCCCGGTCGACGAGGTATTCAAAGTGGTGTGACTGTTTGAGAATTCTGTGGTGATTTTCGTTGCAGGATGCTCAGACAGGGCCGCTATAAAAAACGCATACCCGGTTCGTGGTCGCACTTAAAGATTGTCAATCGCGGCCAAGGGGTATATTTATGCACCAAATCGACTAAGGGGTGGCAATGGTAAGCGACACACAAGACCGAGGAGACGACCAAGCGCGCGGTGCGCGGAAGAGCGCTTCTGTCGATTTCGATATATTCGGTGGCGACGACGCCACAGCCCCCACCACAAATTCAGATCGCGCCGTGCTGGGCATGAATCTGGATTTTGATCTCACGGCGGAGTCTTCACACCCGGCTCCTGGGTATGAAGCGGATAACACCGACATGGACGCGGATGACGCCACGCGTTTTGCCGCTCCAGGTGTTGTCGTCCCAAGACCGACAACCTCAGCGCGCGGTGCCAGCACGAGTGACGGGCGGTTCATACCACCCGCGCCACCGGTGGTTGAAAAAGTTACCGGCGGCTACGGCAAGATTATCGCCCTCTGCATCATCGCCGCAGCGATAGCTGGCGTCGCGTGGTGGTTTTTGAAATAACGATAACCAGCGATAGACGCACTGGCACCCGCGCTGGACTAAGGGGGCCGTAACCCGGCACACCGGGGAATCCGGCACCCCGTACACAGCCGCCGTCGAGGAAAAGATAAAGTTTTTTACGTCGGCGTCGACGCAGCATTCGATTAAATTACGCGCGCTGCAGGTGTTGTTACGGTAATACTTCAGGGGGTTGCTGACGGATTCAGGCACCACCGTCCACGCGGCAAAGTGCATGACCGTATCAATGGCGTTCGCGCGCAAAATTTCCTCGACCAGCGCCGCGTCACCCGTATCGCCAATGATTAGTTCACCGTAGAGCACGGCGCCGCGATTGCCGGTCGACAAGTTATCGAGGGTCACGACTCGGTGTCCGGCTCGACCCAGCAGCTTTACCACGTGGCTGCCGATGTACCCGGCGCCGCCAGAGACCAAAATATTCGGCATCTCTCCTGTACCCTCTTTAGAGTCCCTCTACCGGGCCGCCTGTACCCGGCCTGCGACCGGAGTTCAGCTATACTTGAGCCTCTCTCGCCCGACCGCAGTGTAACCTAGCGGGAGCCTCAATTATGGAGTTCGAACTCAATGTCTGACCCGAAAACCCTACTCGCTTTTTTCCTCGCACTCGCAAGCACAGGCGCTAATGCGCATGATTACCCGACCATGGACCGAGTAGACCAAGTGTTGACCTGTATGAAACGAAATGGGGGCCAAAATATCGATAACCTTTGGCGTTGCTCGTGCGAAATTGATGTCATTGCCCAGCAACTCAGCGTAGAAGACTTCAATACAGCGCGCACTTATGAAATCTATAAGGACATGCCGGGTGAGAAGGGCAGCTTGTTTCGCGAGTCGCAAGACGGCTCGGCCGCTGTCGGGAAACTGGAGACTGCGCGTAAGGATGCGGCCAAGCGGTGTTTCGTGGGTGCAACGCGTCAAACGGTAGTCCCAACGGACAAAGGCATGCCTGCGAAAGCGGTCACCGGTGAGGCGAAATAACCAATATGACACGACCATCAAGCGAAGCTCGGCGGTAAGCTCCGACCTTGGTAATCGACACCACGCCGAACAAGTCGGAAAACCTCGGCGAGTAACCTGCTGTAAACCGGAGTACATTCCAATCGAGGTATGAGTCTGAAGGGTTGAAGTTGAGTCTGGGCTTAGGCGGCTGCTTTCGGTCGATTAGGAATAGATTTAAAAAGAATTTCCCGGGCCTTGTTAAGGTGCTCGGCAGCCGCATTGTCACTCATTGCAA
>SHZM01000085.1 GCA_009692265.1 Gammaproteobacteria bacterium | reverse complement strand
CTGCAACTGGGCCGGCGTCACTAATTGTTTGTCGTTCATATCGATCACCATGCCTCGCATCATGACCGAACCCAGCTACCCCTTCAGACTCATACTCCGTTGGATTCACGCCCTTTGTTCAGACTCATACCCCATTGGACAAGGCTGTGGATTGCCCGTGGCTTGACTCCAGCGTAAGCTCTCATCGGCATAACCTTTGCTGCCTGCGTGATCGCCGGCCAACGCTGCGAGCCAGGGGAGATAGATCGCCGCCATTCCCGTGAGCGAGACACCGCCGATCGCGGTGTCTGATCCTTCTAATCCGATAGCGCTAACGTCAAGAAACAGTATTCGTGCGGCGGCCAGGTCACCAGAGTAAAAAGCGACCCCCGCTTCGCGCAAGCTTGCCCAACCGCGTTCGAAACTCCCGCTGCCCGTTCGCTTTGCAAGCGCAGACAACCGCGCCACGAAGACTCTAGCTGCGTCAAACTCCGCCTGCTGAGTTAACGCCGCGATCAGGCCGGAGAGCACGGTGGCGAGCGTTCGCACATCGCCTAGGGTCTCTCCGATCGCGAGCGCTCCTTCGAATGCCGCCCGTGTTTCTGTTGCCGCAAAGCCCTTGAACGCCCAATAGCACTGGGCCAGCGCGCTGCCAAAGAGAGATCGCGGTTTCGTTTTCACCGGCTTCTGTGAAATGGTAGGCGAGTATTTCGGGGCGGGCTTGGGCAACATCGGAAAAAGACTTGTTCAATGTCCGTGCAATGGCATGGTGTAACTCGCGTCGTCGACTCTTGAGCAGCGAATCGTAGGCCGCGTCCTGAAACAGCGCATGATTAAAACGATACGACGCTTGTGGCGGCTGCCCTAGGCAGTGAATCATTTCGGCGTCATTGAGACGGATGAGCGCGGACGCGAGCGTGTCGTTATCGGTGCCGACCACTGCGCTGAGCAATGACCAGTCGAATTCTCGCCCGATCACTGCACACATTTGTGCAATCTCCTTAACTGCTCCCAGTCGATCGAGTCGCGCGAGCAGCGAGGCGTGAAGCGTTGGGGGGATTTCGTGCGCGCCGACGTCACCATGACCTTCTATCAGCAGGCGTGTCACTTCTTCCAGAAACAATGGCACGCCGCCGCTGCGCTGAACCACGACCGCAATCGTTTCATTCGGCAGATTACTTGCCGCTACCATTCCGGTGACAATCTTCCTCGCCTCGCCCTCATTAAGCGGCGGGAGCGCTAATTGCTCGTATTTGCTACCGGGCCATGGTGCCGCGAATTCGGGTCGTGCAGTGATCAGTACAAGTAGTGGAACCTGTGCATCGCGTTCGATCACCTTACCGATGAGCTCCAGGGTCGAGGGATCAGCCCACTGAGCATCCTCTAGCTCTAGTACCAATGGTTGCGTGGCGGCACCCGCCATTACCCAGGACACCATCGCCGCGAGTTACGCGCGGCGCGTTTCCTCGGGGCTCAACTTCGACGGCGGATAACGCTCTAAAAGTGGCAACCCGAACAATGGCGCAAGCGCCGGTACTGTGTCGCTCAGCACTAACCCGAGAGAAACCAGGGTGGTCTCCAGTTCGGTGAGGCGATGTTCGGGCGCGATTTCCGATCCGCCGAATCGTTGGCGCGCCCACTCGACAATTGGGTAGAACGGCGTGTGCCGGAATAACTGGGTACACGACCACTCGGCCCACGTGTGTCGGGACCCGACAAGGGTCGCGCGAAACTCTTCGATAAGGCGCGATTTACCAAAGCCCGCTTCGCCGATCACAGCAATGACGACGGACTCGCGGGTGCGCGCGCGCTCCCATCGCTCACACAGCAACTCTAATTCATGATCGCGCCCTACAAATGGCGTGAGCGCGCTCCCGGAACGCCGCCTGCTCGCGCCGCTCGCGCGCACGACTCGCAACAGGGACACCGGCTCCGGCACACCTTTGAGCATGTGTACCCCGCAGTCCTCCACGATAAACAATCCCGAGACGTGCCGATGGACGGCAGCACTGATCAATATTTGTCCAGGTTCAGCGGCTGCTTGTACTCGCGCGGCGACATTCGGGACATCCCCGAATGCAAACTCGCCGCCGTCGACGACCACCGGTCCGGAATGTAAGCCGACTCGCGCGGCTAGCGAAGGTTTGCCTACTGCGACGAGTCTCCGGTTCAGATCACTCAAGCCTTGGAGGATGCCTAGGCCCGCGCGCACGGCGCGTTCGGCGTCATCTTCGTGTGCTAGTGGATAGCCGAAATAGATCATGGCACCGTCACCCATTTTTTGCGCGACATTGCCGCCCAAAGGCTCGACCGCCGCGGCTACGGCAACGTGGTAGGCGGCGACTAGATCGCGCCATTCCTCGGCATCCATCGCGGCCGAGATCCGGGTGGAACCGACTAGATCACTGAACATGATCGTGACGTAGCGGCGCTCGCCAACACTCGTCGCGGCGCCTTGTGGAGGATCATTGGAGGGGACAGTGGGACGCAGACTCGCGGCCGCTTTCATTAATTTGCGCCGCAGCCCCAAGACCAATCCGATCGAGGCAAGATCCTGATCAGACAGATCCGGTAGCACTTCCAGATCAACGGCGTTGTCGATCAGAAATTGCGCGCAGTCAGCCAGGTCCCGCGCTGCCAACCAACTCGTGAGTTCATCGACGTCCATGGGCGAAGACTATAGCAACCAGTGCTTCACGGCTCTATATCCCTACTTCGCGGCCGATCGGACTTTGGGATACGTCGAGCTATTATCCGGCTAAATTCGCACGGGCCTTAGGGACTAGTTGCTATCCGGCACTTGCGCTTCGCTGTGGGTAAATTAATTTACCGGAGGACTAATGGACATGGAGTTACGCCGTCGCGCGCTGATCGCGCTCGCGCTAAATCGCACACCAGGATTTCATTTTCCGGGAAATTTTCTCGGGATAACTTTCGCCGAGAGGACACCGGAACGGGTACGGGTCGGTCTTGAGCCTGGTGGGTTCTGTGAAGAGCTCGATGGTCAGATAAATAGCGGTGCCATTTCGCTGCTGGCCGACATTGCGCTGGCCAGTGCGGTTCGCGCAAATCTCGACCCTGCACAGCGCCTCGCCACGGTCAGTTTGCAGCTGCAATTCACTGGTGAGCCTTGCGCAGGGCCACTCGAAGCGAGTGGCGAATTTGCCGGCTTTCTGCGCGGCGCGGCCGGAGCTCAAGGGCTAAGTCGGGTATCCGTGCGCGCCGCCGGACGTACGGTGCTGTTTGGGAGTGGCGCGTTCATGGTGTTGAACCCGCCACCCGGAATAAGAATGCACGCGCCCGTGAGTGCTATTCACTCGGTAGCAGCGCCGCTATCGGAAGCGGAGCTCACGCTGCCCGAACGTGAAATACTTTCTCGATTTGAATCGATCCTCACCACTCCGAAGCCACACCAAAGCTTTGTTCAGCGCTTATGGGGAGTCGAGCCACGAACCACCGACAAGGGTGCGCTATGTATTATCGAAAATGGTTCCCAGATCGGGAATCGGGTTGGACATGCGCAAGGTGGCTTACAGGTAGGGTTCGCGCTAGAGACGGCACGCGCCGCGTTACCGAGGAACTGGGCGGTTTCGGGGATTTCTGCCTGTTTTATTAGTCCAGGCGAGGGCAGGCGGCTGCGAGTCACCTCAGTTGTCCTCCATCGCGGTCGACAAACAGCGGTGGTACGCACCGTCATCACGGGAAAACTGCGACGGCGGGTACTTGAGACCACTTCAACCCACGCCTGGCGCGGCGGCCGCGAGGAATAACCGGCGTCCACGACCCTACAGGTCAAACATGTTTTTACGATTTCGACGCCTGATAGTACCCAAACGCGCTCCACCCGCCATCGATCACAAGCACTTCACCGGTCATAAACGATGCATCATCGCTCGCGACATAGACCACCGCGCGCGCTATCTCGCGCGCTGTACCAAGGCGGCGTTGCGGGGTGCGGCGTTCTAAATCGCGGATAGTGAGTTTGCCTTGTGCGGCAAGCTCGTCGATCAGATCTGTTTGCACATACCCTGGCGCGATGCAATTCACACGAATACCCAGCCGCGCCCACTCGATTGCCATCACCCGAGTCATGTGATCGACAGCGGCTTTCGAGGTGCAATAACCGAGCGTCGCGGGAAACGCATTGCGGCCTACGATTGAGCCGATGTTAACAATCACGCCACCCCGGCCGTTCATTTGCCGGGCCGCCGCCTGCGAGCACAGAAATACCGACTTGGCGTTGACGTTCATGTGCAGATCCCAGCTATCTTCGGTCATCTCTAGAGTCACTTGTGGCTGCGACATGCCGGCGTTGTTGACGAGGATATCGACCGGACCCAACTCCGCGATGACATTTGTAAACATCGCGGAAACTTCGGCCGCACGCTCGACACGACAACCGAAAGCGTGTGCACGGCCGCCAGAATCGACGATCTCGGCGACTGTCTCTTCGGCGTTTTCCGCGCGGGTAGCAACACACGCCACGGCCGCGCCTTCAGCGGCAAGTTCAAGCGCGATCGCTTTGCCGAGGCCACGGCTTGCTCCTGTCACCACCGCGGTTTTAGTAGAGAATTTACTCATCCAAGTATTCCGTAGATTTTAATCGGCAAAATTTTTAGGGTGGTTCCTAACTCGGAAAGCTATGCGGCTGACTTTGACTGTGTTCGGACATCCAGGCCGAATGGCGTGTTTTTTTAGTACTAGCAGAACTTTCTGCCGTTTTCTCGAATTTGTCACGCACTCTTAGTGAACATGTCACAGTACTGGTTCGAGCTTAGGGGTCGACCTGAAGAGCAACTCATGCAACGAGATACTGACGATGAAGCGACTGCTGGTAGTGTTGGACTTCGATGGGTTTCTGACCAACTCATACTCCATATTTAGTCGGTGTCGCACTGCCGAAGACGAAAAACCTCCGAACGCGACTGATTGGAAACCCCGCGATCCATTGCGGCATCTTGAGCCGCAACTACACCCTCAATCGTGAACCAATCATTCGGGCGGTTTTACGTCGAAGCGGCGTGAATGAAGCCGACTTGGATTTCGTCGTGCCGATCCCGGTTGGCGTGAAATTATTTAAAATTCTTTCGGCCATGCGCTCGGCTCGATATCGAGAATGCCTCCTCGGTGCCGACGAAGTTGGCGATTGTCACGCGGCGGTTCACGCGGGATACGAGAGTCTCATGGCAAGCTATGGCTTCGATACTAATGAGCGACTTACCGAACGTGGCGACGTGCCATCCGCGTGCATCTACGATTCACCTCTCAAAGCTGTCAAAGCCATTGGGCAACGGATCGCGCCCTATGCCTTGAAAAGAAAAGTGGTGACCTGCGGTTTGGTGGGTGCAGGAAGTGACATAAACATACCAGCTCCGACCCAGGCATAGGTCGCGCGTGCGCGTAATGGCTTAGTCAGGCCGAAAGATAAGCGCGGCCTATGAATTAATTCTGCGTGAGGGTGCGTCGACTATCGGCGCACCCTCTATCCTCATCGAACTCGTAGTGCTGCGACGTCTTGGAGCGTTTTTTGCGGTTCTGGTCGAACTGTGTAGTCGGGATCGGCGTCGGTCGCAATTACACTACCGCTCTGATCGACGACGATCCTCGCTGGCATGGGTAAGGTCCAGCTGTCGTCGCCGTTAAACGTCGGCAGATCGACCCCGAAACCCTGGTATATCTCTTTGATCTCGGCCGGGATCGCAAAGCGCAGCCCGAGCTTGGCGGAATACGCGTTGCCAGGATCGCTGAGGATATCGAACCCTAGCTTGTTCGACTCTATGACTTTTAAGTTATAGCTCGGTGCCTGGGGACTGATTGCGACCAAGGTCGCACCACGGGCCTGTAATTGATCGACGATGTCCTGCAAAGCATACAGCTCCGCATTACAGAATGGTCACCAATGTCCGCGATAGACCGTTAAAACCAGCGGGCCTTGCGCGAGTAACGCTGCAGAACTCACCGAATCGCCGCGCGCACCGGTTAGCGTGAATGCAGGCAGTGTACTACCGACTTTGATGACGCTGTTTAGGATTCCAGAATCGCGTAACGCGGTTGTCGCAGTCTGCATCAACGCAAGCTTATCAGCGGGAATACGCGCTTTAGCACCTTCCCTAATCGCCAGCAATCTTTCTTCCAGACTCATTGCTAAATCCTCTCTTGAATTAACTGTATCCTACACGACCACCGAGGCCCTAAGGATATTCCGTTCTACCCGGTTAGGTCGTGCATTTGTGCCATCTCCTCTGGCGCAAGTTGGAAGTTAAAGCAGGACAGGTCTTCCTGCATATGCGCTTCGCTACGCGTTCCAGTTAGCGGTGTAACCCCGCTCTGAGTGAGGTATCGAAATAGAACTTGAACCGGCGAACACCGGTGACGCTTCGCCATGGCGAGCACCGCCTTGGATTCGAGCAGTTCAGGGTTGCCGGTCAAGGTCCAGAAGCTTTGGTACAAAATTCGATGTTCACGGCAGAAAGCGCGGATTTTGCGATCGTAGTTATTCTTCGCATACCAACGATTCTGCACGATCGCGGGGTTTATCCGCGTCGCGGACATCAAGGACTCAAGCTGTTCCACTCGATAACAATTACTGATCCCAAGCTGGCGGATACCCCCCGCGTCAACGAGTCGCTCCATCGCACGCCACGCTTCAAGGGTCAGCGCGTCTGTCGCAAGCGGCGAATGCAAAACCAAGCAATCGAGATACCTTGTTTGCAGATTGTGGAGTGAAGTCGCGAATGACTGCGCGACTTGTTCAGCAAGCGGTGCCACCGCGTCATAGGGAAGGTGTCGCGGATCTTGTCCTGCCACGGCGGTGAACTTAGTTTGTAGGTAGAGTTCTTCGCGCCTGAGTCCCAACGCCAGACACGCCGCGATTCCGTCGCCCACGCCAGACTCGTGGTAGTGCTTCGGTTGGCAAGCCGTGTCGATTCCACGGAATCCCGCGGTGAGTGCCTGCTCGACCAGATGCGCCGTGTCCGATTTTTTCCAAGCCGTGCCGTAAATGATGCGTGGGCTGCTAACGCCAGCGGTGGAAACGATCGTCTCTACCCGCACTTAGCGGAACTTCGGCATCACATGTTGCGCGAAGCGATCCATGGACGCCAGAATCTTCGCGGGCGCGAGACCGCCGAAGTCGACTAATAAGCTGATATTGGTTACTCCCATTGCGGTGATTTCGCGAATGCGTTCCGCGCACTGCTCCGGATCACCAAAAATTACGCGTTTGGGATACAGCGATTCAAACGTGAAGCCGGCAAAGGCTTGGGGCAGCGCCTTATACATTTTGTACTCTCCCGAATACGCAGCTTCTTTATTCGACGCGATCACGGCATCGACGTAGCGCATCATCGGACCACGCGTGTCGACTTGCGCCTGTTCGGCGGTTTCGCCGCAATAAAAGTGATAAACACCCAACACTTCGCCGGCACCGGCATGGCCAACCGCTTTGCGCGCAGCCCGAAAATGCTCGATTCGATCAACGATGAACTTGGGATCGGGCGAAGCGTAGGGCACGGTCATCAAGTTGTATCCCATCTTCCCGGTCCATTCGAACGATTCTTCGGTAAAGATACAGGCGACATAAATCGGCGGCAGCTTTTGCACGGGCTTCGGGATGACTTCGATATTTCTGAGAGTGCGGAATCGTCCGCTGTATGAAAATTCTTTTTCTGTCCAGGCTTTGATGATGATGTCGTGCGCTTCTTCGAACAACGCACGGCTATCACCCATATCGCGCTCGAAAGCATCGTATTCCATTTTTTGAAACCCGCGCCCAATACCGAATTCGAGACGCCCACCCGACAAACAATCCAGCATCGCGTATTGTTCGGCGACCCTTACCGGATCTTGCAGGGGAATGAGGCAAATACCCGACCCTAGCCGAATATTTTTTGTGCGCTGGGCAACCGCGCTGGCGAGAACCGGAACGGACGGGATGTGTCCTCCGTAGTTATGGAAATGATGTTCGGCAAACCAAGCAGAATGAAACCCATGCACTTCCGCGCGATCGCATTGCGCGAGAATATTCTGGTAGAACCGCGCTTCGCTGCCATGCGCGTCAAGATAAAAAGTTGGCAGATGCAGAATGGAAAACTTCATGGGCTAGGCCTTTATTGAGGTCGTCGGCAGATTACGTCGACACGGGAAGAAGAGTTCACGATCAGTTTTTTGACCGGCGCGCTCCGCGCTTTTCGCGCATCTGGAAAGCCTAATTCGGGAGCATTTGTACACAAAACCGATGTTTCGTTAGTGCATCCGCGGCGGCAGTCGTGGCGCGATTGCCCGACGCATAGTTTGAACGGAGCGCAGGTTGCGGGTCATCGTGCGTAAGTCGATTGGGCGTGGAGGCGACGGTGGACTGTGCGCATCCGGAATCTCGGTGCCAAAGTTCGGCTGATTGATGGTGACCGCGCCATACGCGTTGACTACTTCAATTTCCGATGGTGCATCGCCCTCCTCGGGCGGCAGCAAGCCGATCTTTGCCGAAGTTTCGGTGACTTCGCCGACAACATGCGTACCACGGATCCCGATGGTTGCGACCGGAATCCCTATTGAGGTTCGTCGTGGTCGAAGATGCGCAATTTCTCCCGAAACAAAGCGAAAAAAGCCCGTGAGTATGCGGGTAGCGGCCGTATCGTCATCTGCATTCCTGTTGTAGCGATAGCTGTCGATTCGAAAACGCGTATTCGGACCGAGCTCATATTTTGAACGATCGGTGAATAACAGCAATACTCGCGCACCACTCAAGGTTGTAATCATTTCCTGCGAATAGACGTCGGTATTCACGCCGAGCCGCCGCACGGTGCCTTTGTCGGTAGTTGCTAAGACCTTGCCTTCGAGTTCAACAACCCGTGCCGCCGACACCTGCTCGATGGGTTCAAGCGCCCACGCGGCCCCGGCATGACCTAGCAGCACGAAAACGCTTGCGAGCGCCGTTGAGCTTCGGCGGGTTATGCGCTGCATCGGGGTAAAACTATTTGTCCTACGAAGCGGAGTCGGTCAGTATCTTAAAACGGTATGCGAACACCGAATTCCACCGCGTGAGTGGTGAGATCTTCGTAGCCGACCAGAGTTTGGAACGACGCGAAGGCCGATACGCCACCGTTGAACAAGAAGCTTGAGGTAACGCCGATATTGCCGAAGTTACGGTCGGGATTGTCGATCGGCATTGAGAAACTGAAAGTCGGTGCATTGACAAAGCGACCGGTGATGTTCTTCGCATCGTTATCAAACTCGTGCACATATTCGGCGACTACCTGTGGATACCAGGTACCCCAGCTTTGCACTGAAACATACCCAAGCTGGGCACCGAACGCGCTCATCAACGAGGTGTAGGATTGATCGTCGATTTGCAATGCGACGCCGCTGCCGACAGCTGTGAGGTTGGACATTCGCTCGCTGTAGCCATCGATTTCGACATCCGCGACATCCACTCGTGCGTAGGGACTTACGACCCAGGCGCCCATCGTATTATCGAAGCCGATCTTGACGCTCCCGGCGACTTCGCGGCTATCCAGCTCGGACAGCGCGGTTTGATTCAGCGCCACCCCCAAGACGGTGTAATTCAAATTGCGCGTTTGGTCATGGTTGTTTTGAGTGTAACCGACCATGCCGTCGAGATACCAATTGCCACCGAACGCCAAGGTGGCATAGCCAAAGCCACCGTAGGTATCCGTTTCCATATTCCCGCCATTCAGGGCGATATCCGTGTCACTCGTGGTGTAGGTAAAGGCGGCCCCGACCAGAAGCGGATCAGTGATCTGATAGTCGAGACCGGCGGTAACGCCGTAAGCGTCAGCCTGAAACCCGGATTCGTTACTCGTTGCATCCTTATCGTTATAGACATAATTGCCGTTGACGAAGAAACCGAGCTTGCGCGCCATTTCGTCCCCGGCACCACCACCCGTTAACCATCCCTTAGTGCTAGCTGCAGCAACCTTGCTGCCATCAAAACCAGGCGTCGCGATTGCAACGCGTGGACCGCCAGCCCGCAAAGTTGCGAGGCGCGATCCGATAGCGTCCATTTGACCCGATGACGAATCGACTTCGGTACTACCGATTGCGTTGACCTCTTCGGCTGCTAAATCCTGTACAGCTTCGAGTGCTTGTGTCGTCGGACCGCTGCGACTATTGGTGGCGTCGAGGGCTTGCACCGCCCGGACCACGTCAGTACAGCGGTCCTGGAGATCCTGGGTTCTGATCACCCCGCGGCTGATCCCTGCCGGACAAATTTCCTCGACCAGTTCCGCAATAGCGCGTTGAGGTCCATTTTGTGCCGCTGCTTGCAATACACCTTCGATGGGACTGTCAAACCCGTCTCGGTCACTTCCCATGCGCGTCGCTCGAGCGGGCGGTGTTTGGGTCGATTCACCTTCGATCTCAGCTATCTCAACTTCAATGTCTCCACCTTCTGAACCTTCTGAACCTTCTGAGCCAAGAGTAGCAAACGCTGACGGCGCGAGGCCGCTGAGAACTAAGAGGATCGCTTGCAGATTCGACGAACGATTTAAGAAAGTAGGCATAGCGGCGGCAGCTCGGGTTAGTAGTGGGTCAAATACAGTGTGATGTAGTACAGTACATTCCAATCGAGGTATGAGTCTGAAGGGTTGAAGTTGAGTCTGGGCTTAGGCGGCTGCTTTCGGTCGATTAGGAATAGATTTAAAAAGAATTTCCCGGGCCTTGTTAAGGTGCTCGGCAGCCGCATTGTCACTCATTGCAA
>SHZM01000084.1 GCA_009692265.1 Gammaproteobacteria bacterium | reverse complement strand
CGGGCGTAATGCTGTCTAGCGGACGGCTACGCAGTTTTGGCAGCACGTCCTTGTCCAGGTAGGTGCGAGCCTGTTCGGCGGTCTTGATGTCCCACGCCTTGCTGCGGAAGCTGTGCCACGCATCGGCGGCATCGCCAAAGGTGTTGGCAGCTCGCCCGCGCTCGGCCAATTTCTCTACCCGGCGCTTATCCCCCGGATCAATGCCCGCATTAACGAGGGCGCGAAACTCGGCGGCTTTTGCCTGAGCCTGTTTTAGCGTCGTGTCCGGGTAAGGCTTTCCTAGACCAATCATCCGACGCTTGCCACCGAACCGATACCGCAGCCGCCAATACTTCGAGCCGTCCGGCATCACCAGCAAGGTTAGGCCATGCCCACCAGCCATCGTGTATTTGGCCTCACGAGGCTTCGCGTTTTTCGCTTGTAATTCAGTAAGTTTAACCGACATGGGTAGCGCTAGGTTCGAAGAGTGGTAGTTTCTGGGTAGCAAATACGTTTGCGACCCACCTGTGCTACCTATTCTGCTACCCAAAAACAGTCGGATGCAAGTGGACGCCATAAAATCTTATAGGCACAAAAAACCCCGCAGTTACGCGAGGTTAAAAGTAAGACTTGGACGCTTGTGGAATCTGACGGAGCTTAAATTGGCTGGGGGACTAGGATTCGAACCTAGACTGGCGGAGTCAGAGTCCGCTGTCCTACCGTTAGACGATCCCCCAAACGCGAGGCAAGCTTAATGCAGATTACGCTGCCCTTCCATCGGGTTTAAAGCGTAACGAATGAAGAGGACTAGGATGGATTCGCAAACGCTATAGAGCGTCTGCTCACCCCTTCGGGGCGCCGCCGCCGCAGCGGCGTCCTAACGCGCTTCGCGCGTTTGTCGAACCTAGACTGGCGGAGCCAGAGTCCGCTGTCCTACCGTTAGACGATCCCCAAAACGGGTGCGCGCTCCTACGGGTGGGGCGCTAGTTGCGATACTGGAAATCGCGCGCGCTGTGAGGCGCGGTGATCTCGGTATTTGCTGGTGTGCGCTTGTTATGCCGCACCGCTACTTGTCTCAGCTCCCTGTTGGCTTTGAAGATCGGCTGAGAGATCAGCCGCTTCGTTGCACAGAATGCTCATCTGATCAATTTTCAACAAGCCGCACTCGCAGGCGAGATAGAGCTGAGTTTGCAGTACAGCAAGCGCTTCCAGGCTGCGGCAGAGTGCATCACGCTGCTGCGTATAGCGATGGGGGTTGAACGCGGCGGCGACGCCTTCGGGGATGGTGAAAGCGTTCTGAATAACGCGCTCGGCGAAATTGCGATCGGTAATGTCGTTGAGGATGCGGTAGACGTGTACCGCGACGTCGCAGCTGCGAGACCACGTGCGCACCTGTTGAACTGAAGAGAGAGACATACAACCTCCTTGTCATGGCTCATGGAAACGAGCCGGAATTAAGCGCGGACTTCCTGTCCGCGCGAGTAGCTTAAACCAAGATTAGCGTTTGCTGTACTGGGGCCGTTTGCGTGCTTTGTGCAAACCGACCTTCTTCCGTTCGACTTCGCGCGCATCGCGAGTCACAAAACCGGCGGTGTGTAAGGGGCGGCGCAAGGTCTCGTCGTATTTTATCAACGCGCGGGTGATGCCGAGTCTGAGGGCACCCGCTTGACCGGTTGTTCCGCCGCCGCTGACTGTCGCATTGACATCGAAGCTATGACGCATCGCAGTGGTTTCTAACGGCTGCAAGACCACCATTCGAGCCGTCTCACGTCCAAAGTATTCTTCGAGGGTGCGACCATTGATCACGATATTGCCGGAGCCGCGGCCCATGAACACGCGCGCGGAGGAGCTTTTTCGCCGACCGGTACTGTAGAAAGTTTCTGTCGCCATCTTGTTATATATCCAGCGGTTGTGGTTGTTGTGCGGCGTGATTGTGCTCGGCGCCTGGGAAAATCTTCATTTTTCTAAACATTGCCCGGCCTAGCGGGCCTTTCGGCAACATGCCCTTTACGGCGCGCTCGAGGGCGTTACCTGGGTGCTTTTGGTTCAGCTTTTCGAAGCTAACCGATTTCATGCCACCCGGATATCCCGAGTGGTCGTGATAAAACTTCGCTTTCTCTTTCGCGCCGGTAACCCGCACTTTGCCGGCATTCAGCACGATTATGTAATCGCCGGTATCGAAGGAGGGGGTAAATTCCGGCTTATGCTTGCCGCGGAGGCGGTGCGCGATGCCGGAAGCAAGGCGGCCAAGCACTTTGTCCGTGGCGTCAACGACATACCAGTCTCGTCTCACCGTTGAGGGTGTAGCAGTATAAGTTCTCATGGGATGCGCCCTGCGAAAAGGATGCGCAATGTAATTGACCGCGCGCGCCATTGTCAATCCAAATTGACTCGGTATCCGCCTGTTTTCATGGTATTTTCACGGCCGTTTTTGAGTTCCTCAATTAAGCCTATGCGAGCTCGCCGCAGCACCGTACCCGATCGTCTTATAGGTCGCTTTGATACGCTCTTGCGCGCGATATTCGCGCCACCTCCGAACGGACTGATACGGCCCTCCCCTGCGGCCGACCTACCGCACGTTGAACTGGAATCTTCTGCCCGCGCGATATCTGGGCAGCTAATGCGGGTTAATCACACTGGCGAAGTCTGCGCCCAGGCTTTATATCGAGGACAAGCCTGGACCGCACACCCGCCCGAGCACCAAGCGCTACTGCGCCGAGCCGCGACCGAAGAGGTAGAACATTTAACTTGGTGCAAGGAGCGGCTTGAGGAGCTAGGCGCTCACCCCTCCTACCTCAACCCCGCTTGGTACGCGGGTGCTTTTGCCCTCGGGGCCGCTTTCGGCAAGTGCGGCGATCGTTGGAATCTCGGCTTCTTGGCGGAAACCGAACGCCAAGTCGTCGCACATTTGGAAAACCATTTGGAACATCTCCCAAGCGATGACTTGCGCTCTCGGGCGATTGTCGCTCAGATGTGCCGTGACGAAGCGCAACACGCGGCCACCGCGGTACGCCTCGGCGCGGTAGACCTTCCTCACTGGATACGCTGGCTCATGCGATTACAGGCCAAGATAATGACGCGCACTGCCGCGTTGATCTGAAACAGCCTCCTTACCAAAAATTACGATAGATATCTTAATGACGCGAAAATTGAACTTTGCTCGACACTGGTTATTGAATTGTGCGTTGCTCGCATCCTATGGCGCGTGGGCGGCGCTGCCAGATCTCGCAGCCGGCGGTGCGGTCCCTTCGCTGGCACCGATGCTCGAACGAATCACCCCTGCGGTAGTGAATATTTCGACGCAGGGACACGTTCAACTGCAAACTAATCCCCTCTTTAACGATCCCTTTTTTCGTCGCTTCTTCAACGTCCCCAACGCGCCCCAGGAACGCAAGACGCAAAGCCTCGGATCGGGGGTAATTGTCGACGCGCGACGTGGGTTGGTCGCAACTAATAACCACGTTATCGCCAACGCTGATCAGATCATGGTGCGGCTAAATGACGGACGTGAATTTGAGGCGAAACTCGTCGGCGCGGACCCCGAAACTGACGTCGCCGTTGTGCAGATTAAGGGAACCAATCTCATCGCCCTACCGATGGCGAATTCCGACCGCTTACGCGTAGGTGATTTCGCGGTCGCCATAGGTAACCCGTTCGGGCTTGGCCAGACCGTGACCTCGGGCATCATCAGTGCATTGGCCCGCAGTGGTCTTGGGATCACAGGGTACGAAGACTTAATTCAAACCGACGCCTCGATTAATCCCGGCAACTCTGGCGGAGCGTTAGTGAATTTAAATGGCGAATTAATCGGGATTAATACTGCCATCTATTCGCAGAGCGGCGGCAACATCGGTATTGGTTTTGCGATTCCGATCAACATGGCCAACCAGGTTATTGACCAGTTAGTGAAATTCGGCGAAGTGAACCGGGGCTTCCTCGGCGCTGAAATGCAAAATCTCACGCCCGATCTCGCGGCTGCGTTCGGGATATCCAATGTGCACGGCGCGGTGCTGGTGAGCGTGATCTCGGGTTCCCCTGCTGAACAAGCGGGTTTGCGCGCAGGGGACGTGGTAACGACGGTCAACGGCAAGCAAGTGCGAGACGCCTCCGATCTGCGAAATCAAGTTGGCTTGATGCGGGTTGGCGATGTACTGAATTTGGATGTTCTGCGCGATGGCAAGCGCCAGCGGGTTAACGCAACCATTGGGTCGCGTCAGGTTGCGTCAACTTCCAACGGCATTAAGAGCGTCCGTCTTGCTGGCGTTTCGGTCGGTGATATTCCGGAAGATTCGCCCGGTTATGGGCGTTTGTTTGGCGTGATGGTCTACGAAATTTCGCAGCGCTCGCGTGCGTTCGCCGCGGGCTTACGGGTCGGCGACATTATTACCGCGGTCAATCGGCAGCCGATCGAAAATCTAAGAATGTTCGTCGAGACAGTCACTCAAATCCAAGGGCAATTATTGCTACGCGTGCAACGCGGGAATCAAGGTGCGTTTTTAGTGATCAAATAGTACTACTGACTAGCTATGCGAGAACCAGCAGTTGCTGTTCCCAGTAGGTGCTCGAACCAACATCTTTATAGTCCGCGAGGACTCGCTCAAGGAAGGCAAGATCAACGTAAGGACGTTTAATTGAGCCGCGAGTCACGGTCATCGGTTGATCCGGCTCGCCTAATCCATCGAGTACTAACGCCGCCCCCATGAACCTACGGTTACGCGTGAAGCGATGAGTGGTGATGACGGTCGCCAAGCCGGCGGCACGCGCCGCCGCTAACCCATTTTCGGTATCTTCGATGGCGATACAGTGTTTAGGCGCGAGTCGAAGTCTATCGAGCACCGCCTGGTAGACCGCGGGTGCCGGCTTTTTCTCGGTAACAGTATCGGAAGTTTCAATGGCAGCGAACCAACTCTGCCAATTTCGCCCAAGGTTATTGTCCAACAACGCTTTAGCATTCGACCATGCCGAACTTGTTGCAATCCCCAGGGTGAGCCCAGCACTGCGTGCCGCGTGCAGCAAACGCTCGACTCCGGGACGCAACCGAATGTGACCCGAGGTCAACATCTCGGCGTAGAGTGCCGTCTTCTGGTTGTGCAGTCGGCGCACGAAATCGGAGAAATCTGGCGTTGCGGCGCGCTCTGGTTCAAAGGCTTTAGCGTATTGAGTGATCCGCTCCTTGCCGCCTGACGTGACAAGAAGTTCTTCGTAGAGATCGGGGTTCCAATTCCAATCCAGTCCGAAGTCCGTGAAGGTTTGATTGAAAGCCAGGCGATGTATCTCTTCGGTGTCGGCGAGAGTGCCATCAACGTCAAAAATGAGGCCTTGGAGCATTGGTGCAAAGAATCCGTCGTTAGCGGTTGTCGGGATCGCTGTTCAGTAGCTCATTAATATTAGTCGCGGCTCCAATGAATATGATGTGAATCAGTTAGCAGGAGGCGCGCTAATACTTCCAATCTCTGGCGCCTTTTCAACCGGCGCGTCGAATTCCACCCGTTCAATTCGCTCGAAGCGATCCGAGATCCGGCGCGCCGACACATGGACTCTTTGCACATCGTCGTGCGCCTGCTCAATGTGTCGTGCAAGATGATCCATGCGCTCACGGAAGCGCTGAAAGTCCTTCGCCAACAACCCTAGATGATCTCGAATCAGATCGACTTGTTCGCGCGTCGCAGCGTCCTTCAAAACGGCACAGGCGGTGTTAAGTACGGCCCATAAAGTTGTCGGAGATACCAACCATACGCGCGCTGCATGCGCTTCATCCACCAGCTCCGAGTGATGCGCCTGAATTTCCGCGAAAACGGCCTCGGCCGGTATAAACATCATGGCCCCGTCTGCTGTCACATTCGGGATGATGTAGCGTGCAGCGATATCCTGAATATGCTTGCGTATGTCTGTTTTAAATTGGCGCTCGGCTTGTTTGCGTTCATGGTCATTTGCTTCGAAGTCGGTCATGCGTCGATAGGCTTCCAGCGGAAACTTGGCATCGATCGCGAGCGTGCCCGTTGGTGGCGGCATGAACAACGCGCAATCGGCTATTTTTCCATTGGGGAACGTGTATTGCAGCTTAAACGACGCCTCGGGCATCACATTGCGAATGAGCGCAGCAAGCTGGACCTCGCCGAAGGCGCCGCGTGAGCGCTTGTCCGCCAGGATCTGTTGCAGGCTGATTACGTCGCTCGATAGCGCGGAAATTTTCTTCTGGGCCTCGTCAATGAGCGCCAGGCGCTGGAGAACATCGGTAAAAGTTGCCGTAGTCTTCTCGAATCCCTCGGCGAGCCTTTGCTCGACCTGCCCACTGATCTCGCGCAAGCGTTCGTCGGTCGAGCGCGTTAGTCCGTCCACTCGTAGACCGAGCTCCGTGGCGTTGCGCTGAAGGGTGTCACCCAGCTGGCGATGGAGATCCTGGAAACCCACTCGCATCGATTCTTGTAATGATTGTATGGCCTGCGCCTGGCAAGCCTCGAAGCTCGTGCGATGGTTGCCCATCGCAGTGCTGATCAGTTCGCGTAACGCAGCCATCTGTTGCATCAGCTCTAGTCGCTGTTCGCCGAGATCTTGGATGACCTTCAGGCGCATGCCGTCAGATTTTTCCAGCAGACTTTCGCGTAAGCGGGCACCGTCTTCCGTGCTTCGCTGGCGAATATCACCCAGCCTTGCATCCAGGCTATCTAGAGTCGCTCGCATGCCAATCAGACTCTGTTGGACTTGCTCGCCGAGCCGCGTGGTCTGCGCGGAGCGTCGCTTAACGCGCAAACACACGAGGATTGCACCGCCCGCGAACACCACGCCGAGGAGAGCCCATGCGGCCATGGGCCGCATGGATAAATCACTGATTAGAGCTTCTATCACCGGCCAGATTATAGGCGCAATTCGCATCTCCACGACGAGGGCCAGCTCCGGCCCGGGCGTGCGCTCGTTTTGTGCGGCACGTAGATCGGAGTAGTTTATACGGCACCTAACTCACCACGCTAACCGCCTCAATTGATATGCCAACTCCCCGCGGTCCAAAGGCGCCAATGAAAGGTCGGGGCGCCACGATTACGCCGCAGCCGCGCTACCTCAGGGATGAGCACGATGATTTCGATGACGGTTGGGTCGGTGATCTTGAGGCACCGCCTAAGCTCATCACGACTGTCACCGACGAGACCGCGCGCTCGATTATCAGTCGGAATCAATCACCCGACTTACCGTTCAATCAGTCGGTCAATCCGTATCGCGGATGCGAGCACGGTTGCGTGTATTGTTACGCACGACCGACTCACGCCTATCTTGATCTCTCGCCGGGGTTAGATTTTGAAAGTCGCTTATTCGCGAAACGCAATGCCGCGAGCTTATTGCGAAAGGAACTCGGTGCGACAAACTACGAATGCTCGCCGATCGCGCTGGGGTCGAATACCGAAGCCTACCAACCGATCGAAAGAAAGCTGCGCATTACGCGCGAACTGCTGGAAGTTTTTGTCGCGACGCGACATCCAATCACGATCGTGACCAAGGCTGCGCTGATTGAGAGGGATATCGATCTATTGACCACGCTGGCGGAGTCCTCGCTCGTAGAAGTCTATGTCTCGGTTACGAGTCTTGATCACGCTCTCGCTCGTCGCATGGAGCCGCGTGCAACCGCGCCGTCGCGGCGCATCGAGACTATCCGTCGTTTACATGGCGCAGGGATCCCAACCGGGGTGATGCTGGCTCCGATCATTGCCGGTCTAAACGACGATGAGATGGAGAAAATTCTGAGCACCGCTGCCGAAGCCGGTGCGATTTCCGCCTCCTACATCGTGCAGCGACTTCCGCTTGAAGTGAGTCCCCTGTTTCAGGCGTGGTTAGACGAACATTACCCGCTGCGTGCAGGCAAGGTCATGAATTTAATGCGAGCCATGCGTGGTGGCCACGACTATGAAAGCGATTTCGCACGGCGAATGAAAGGGCGAGGTCCGATTGCCGAACTGCTTGCAAGTCGTTTTAAAGTGGCCTCTCGCGCGCTCGGATTGAATCAACGCAGATCGACCTTGGACACCACACTTTTTCGTAAGCCGGAACAGGCCGGGCAATTAAACCTTTTCTGATCGGCTACCGCCGATTGGGGGTGATTTACCTACCTTCACGACAACCAAGGTGAGATCGTCTCGCGCTGGCACCTGCGCGCGGAAGTCAGCA
Source organism: Gammaproteobacteria bacterium (assembly GCA_009692265.1). Taxonomy (GTDB): domain Bacteria; phylum Pseudomonadota; class Gammaproteobacteria; genus CAIKBL01. The sequence continues at coordinate 2,809 of SHZM01000084.1, read as the reverse complement.
ACCACTTGCGCGATTCCCGTGCCGATCTCCCGCGCCGACAACTGCGCAAAACGGCGCAAGCTCGCCGCCAAGCGCTCTTTCCCGAAGCGCTCGCCGTTCGGAGACTGCGCCTCCCACACGCCATCGGTGGCCAGGAGAAACACATCTCCTTCGAGGTAGTCACGGGTACGGGTCGCACCATATCGCCATTGTCGATCGACTCCGAGCGGGATGTCGTTTCCGGCAAGTTCAAAGTGGGAGTCATCATGTCTGCGGTAACCCAGCACCGGATCATGTCCCGCGCTTGCCCAGGCGATTTTCTGAGTTTCTAAATCGAACAACAGCAGGAACAAGGTCATGAAACGCCCAGCCTTGACATCGCCGGCTAAATTTTGATTTAACTTCTCCAAGGTTGGTCCAAGCTCACCTGGGTCAAGATCTGAACCGTGCAATAGTGCGCGGGCAGTGGCCATTAATAATGCCGAAGCAATGCCGTGCCCGCTGACGTCTCCAATTACGACCCCCAACGCCGGCAGATCACGCGTTCTCAGGTCCAGATAGTCATAGTAATCGCCGCCGGTTTCGTCCGCATAAAGACACACGCCATGAAAATCCAACGCAGAAGTTACGGGTGCGCTCGTCGGCAGTAATTGCTGCTGGACTTCGCGTGCGACGACTAAGGCGTTTTTCATATACGCATGCGCCTTAATTTGCGGCACCATGCGATTGAACGCGACCCCTAAGGTCTCTAATTCGTCCCCCGAGTGAATGTCGACCCGCACGTCGAATTTTCCTTGGGCAACTTCTTCAACCGCCGCCGACAACTGCTGAATTGGCCCGGTAATCATGCGCGCCGCGACGAACGCCAGGGCAGCGGCCGCCACTGCCGCGAGTAACGCGAGTGGAATCAGCGCTTCGACTTGCCGATTCGTGGTCGCCAAGGCGTACTCCGCAGCGGCGGCAGCAGGACGCGTAGCTAGTTCGCGACGGATTAGGAACAGCAGGTAGGTTCCAGCCGTATCAAAGCGTCGATACGCGCAGAAGGTGGACCGCCCTTGATAGAGGAAGCGCGTAAATCCGTTGCGGCCCGCGCGCATATCGGCGAGCAAGGTTGATGTTGCGGAGGATTCGTCGGTAGCAAAGTTTTTGACCGTTGGCGCTTCGTGCCAATCTCTCGCGCCATTAGCGTCGTCTTGATACGCAAGAATGCTGATTTCGTTTTGTTGGCTTGCTGCTGCCGAGATTGTTGCTAGCAGCATCTCGCTCCCGCCGGTGCGCGCAGAGAATGCGCCGGTGGTCGGTAACAAGTGAGTTAGGTGCACATCTATGCCGGTCACGCCGATGAACTGCTGCTTTGGGTCAAATAGCGGAGCGGAGGCAGATATCACGCTAAGACCGGAGATCGGATCGCGATGTGGGTTTGACCAACGCGGCGTTCGAGTGGCCTTCTGTGCTTGGTACCACTCGCGTACGCGCGGATCGAAACTCGCCGGATAACCGGCATGTCCGGGATAAATCGCGTGTAATCCGCTCTCGAGCGCAAGGTACTGCGACAGGATCACGGGCGAGTGTTCGTCGGGCATTCGTCTGAATTGATTCGCCATGTAAGAAAGGCGCGCCGCTTGTCGATGCAACCTAGGTCCAGTCGCCCCAGGAGCCGCGCGAAACGCGAGCGCTGAATACGACACAGCGAGCAGCTTGTGGGGGTTGTCGGCGGTTTCTTGAAAATAGCCGTTCAGATCGCGTTGTAACGCAAGTGCAGGGGCTTCACGCGCAAAATCTGCCTCCCAAAATACTTCGCCGCGGGTTGGCTCGGCACTGGAATACAGGACGCGTTCAGCTTCATACGCTTGTAGCCTAACCATGAGTTCTAGCAAGCGACGCTTTTCGGCGATCAGTCGGACATAGTCGTCTGCCTGTTGTTCGAGGGTTAACCGCGCTTGATCCGAGAGCACCTGACCAGTCTCGGTGGCTAGCCGCGTGCCTAGTTCGGCTAGCGTTCGAATATCGACCCAGGCAACGATCAACACTGGCGACATCGCAAGCAGCCACATCAGCGCAAGCAATTTCCAGCGTATTGGCCAGCGAGTAATTATTGCGCGCGCGACCATGCGCTAATGTGCTCGGGCGTTAATTAACCGTTGCACCATCGACCGTAGCAGAGGGCATTTTTAGGGGGCTGGTTAGTCCCCACTCGGTGGTCGGCATAATGCGGTCCAGCAGGGCGCAGAGGGAGTGTAGTAAGGCTTCAGTCAACGTCAAATCGAGCCCCAAACCGGTCTCCGGAGTTAACGAGAGCACGCGGCCTCGTCCATCCTTGGTCGGCCGAATTTGAAGTTTTGTCACGAGCAATGGGTCTTGGACCAACGGCAAGGTCGGCTTGGGATCGCGGAAAGGGACAGAGAAATTTGAGTTGGTCACCGCTTGTTCATGTTGGAATGCCAGCAGCTCGCGCCGGGCGAGGGGCGACACCGCACGATCCAACCGTGGGCTTCTCGCCAGTGATTCGACGAGCGCGGGCCAAGCTTTGTGCACGAATCGGCGAGTAAGCCAAAATCGAAATTCGTGCGTTCCGGTCGTTAAGATCCGTAGCATGAGGCGGTCAGCGACTGCATCGTACTTAAGCTGAATTTGTTCGATCGTAGTCATGGGCAAGTCCTGGTCGGTGCGCACGTGTCGCCCCAGAGTACATTCCAATCGAGGTATGAGTCTGAAGGGTTGAAGTTGAGTCTGGGCTTAGGCGGCTGCTTTCGGTCGATTAGGAATAGATTTAAAAAGAATTTCCCGGGCCTTGTTAAGGTGCTCGGCAGCCGCATTGTCACTCATTGCA
>SHZM01000020.1 GCA_009692265.1 Gammaproteobacteria bacterium | reverse complement strand
GCTAATTAGTCGTCCCTGAGAAAGTAATTTAGTGCGATAAAACAAGGGAACTAATCGCGAAAGTGTCGATCTGATCTTGCAAGGTTAACGGTGTTAACCGGTCAAAAGCTTGCAAAATTGGGAGGGGTCGATGAAGCCGCGAGAGCAAGACCGCAGTGCGACAGAGGAGTTGTTTCGGCACCGATCGGAGAATCTGCTAGACCTCCGTCACCCGCTGATTCGGTTATCGCACGAGGTCGAATGGGACGTATTCGATGAGTCCTTTGGTTTGCTGTACGACGCGGAGCAAGGTCGCCTCGGATTACCGGTTCGGTTGTTGGTGGGTCTGCATTATCTGAAGCATGCGTTCGATATGTCGGACGAAGAAGTCGTGCTGCGGTGGGTGGAGAATCCGTACTGGCAGTACGTTTGTGGCGAGGAATACTTTCAGCATCAGCTAGCGTTGGACGGCTCGCAGATGAGTCGTTTTCGGGGACGGATAGGGGAAGCGGGCTGTGAGCTGATGTTGAAGTTAACGGTCGCGACTGGGCTGGCGACGAAGACAATAAGTGAGCGCACATTTGCGCAAGTAACGGTGGACACGACGGTGCAGGAGAAGGCGCTAGCATTTCCGACGGATGCGCGGTTGTATCACAAGCCGCGAGTGACATTGGTGCGGCTGGCGAAGAAGCTCGGGCTCACGTTACGGCAGAGTTATTTACGGGTGGGTAAGCGCGCGTTGTTCATGCACCAGCGCTATGGCGCGGCCCGTCAACCCGGTCGTGGGAAACGTGAGATGAAGAAGCTGAAGACCTATTTGGGGCGGGTTTATCGGGATGTACAGCGTCAGATGAGTTCGGTGGTGTCTTCTGAGTTGGAGGAATTACTCGCGCGCACTGGACGGTTGTTAGCGCAACGTCGGGATGACTCGCACAAGTTGTACAGCATGCATGCGCCGGAAGTGGAATGCATCGCCAAAGGGAAAGCGCATAAGAAGTACGAGTTTGGCGTGAAGGTGAGTGTAGCGACGAGCACGCGGTCGAACTTGGTGGTGGGGGTGCACAGTTTGCCGGGGAACCCGTATGACGGACATACGTTATCGGCGGCGTTAGACCAAGTCGAGCGGATGACGGGTGTGCGCCCGACCGAATGTTTTGTTGACCGGGGATATCGCGGCCACGATTAGAAGCGTGAGACGACGGTGGTGAGCGCGTGGCAGAAGCGCGGGATGACGAAACGTCTGAAGAAACTGCTCAAGCGACGCAATGCGATAGAACCGGTGATAGGTCATATGAAGAACGATGGACGTCTCGACCGCAATTATGTGAAGGGCACAACAGGTGATGCGATGAATGCGTTGCTGGCGGGTGCGGGCCACAACCTGCGCTTGATTTTACGGAAGCTACGGCTTCTTTTTGCCTCCGGGTGGGAGGCTATTTCCGATAGCCCAAATCCACGAGGCTCGGTAGCTGGTGGCTATGTTATCTGAAAAGTGACTTTTTCAGGGACGACTAATTAGACCTGACACCGTATTCCATTGTACCAGTGACCGAGCCTACTTCTCAGCGTCAAACCACTCGCGCCGTTTTGTTGACAAAGGGGATCGTGCGTCTGGGCGAACTCCGAAATGCTGGCGTCACCGCCGCCACTGTCAGCCGCATCGTACGTGACGGGGAGGTACTGCGGCTTGCTCGGGGACTCTATCAGCTTTCCGAAGCCCCGCTCAAAGCGGATCACACTCTAGCGGAAGCCGTCAAGCGGCTGCCCGAAGGCATCGTCTGCCTCGTTTCGGCACTCGCCTATCATGGCCTGACCGACCAGCTCCCGAAGAACGTCTGGCTTGCGATTGGTAATAAGGATTGGGCCCCCAAGCGCGGGCACTCCGCTCCGCATTGTTCGCTTCACTGAGGACGTGATCACTGACAGCGTTGAGACACATGTGATCGAAGGCGTCGCGGTGAAGATGAAGATTTTTTTTCGGCGAGGCCAAGACGGTCGCAGGTTGTTTCAGGCACCGCCGCAAGGTCGGCCTGTCCGTCGCGACCGTGGTCCGTCCCTATCTCGAGGCGCTCACCGCCACTGGCTAACGAGAAAAAAATATCGGCGCTTCGGTGCGCGCGCGACTTCTCAACCTAGCCAGCGCGAGTGCGCAAAGCTTCGACCTGGTGCTTACCTGGTTTGCGCTGGAGCGGCTGCTCGTCCAACTCAGTCAATCAGCCCAAAACCGATCGCTTCGTGCTGAAGGGCGCGAGGCATTTGGTTTACTGGGCAAGCGGCCCCGTCGGGGACTTTACACTTTCGCGGAGTGCGCGAACCGCAGACGAACTACCAACATTCCTCCACCGCCGCCTGTGCGGCTGCATCACCGTTCGTGCAACTGTCCCCGCCCAGAATACATTTCACCCCGGCCTCAGTAATTGAAATTACTCCGCAATGGGTATCCTGATCTTGTCCGACGGTGGGTGTCGCTTCCAGGACATAGGAGATGGTATCGATTGCGTCGAACGCTAGGTTGTATTCGACTTCGCCGCCGTTTTTGGGTGAAGTTGCAAACGGCAGCACGTAGGTGCCGGGATCATCGGCCTCGTCATAGCGACCTACCGCGGTGAAGCGTCGCTCCATAATGTGCGATAGCTCCATCAGATCAGCCTGCGCGGCGGCGCGCTTGGTTTTAATAGTGTAGCTGCGATACGATGGTACGGCGACCGCGACGGTGATGCCGACGATCGCGGCGACGATGACGACTTCGATGAGGGAGAAGCCGCCCTGGGTGCCTTTTGTTCGCATTAGCCATCATCCTCAGCGGCGGCTTTCTTCTTAGCGGCCTCCGCGGCTGTGATCACCTTGAGCCCTTTCGCGCGGTAGGTGTTGTCGATAATTGCTGTTTCCACACTGACCCACGAGTCAGCCGGAATAGCCTTGATTCCCGCCAGACGCTTGCCACCTAGGCCAAGAATTTGCGCGCCGGGCGCGAGTGTGATGGTGCGATCGTCCACGATCATCATTCCTGCTTTCGCGTTAACGTCGTTGACCTGGCCGATTAATTCGACCGCCGTGGCGTTCGCCATCGCGATCGAAAGTGCGAGCATCAGAACTGGCGTATACCGAGTTTTCATAGTGTACCTCTTCACGAATTACTGGAGCTGGCGCCAGGATTGGCGTCCTTGGAACAGGCGATTGCCTTTCCCGGCCGGCGAGTTACCGCCACGACATTCGTCATCTCCTTCTTCGCACTCGTCGTCGTCATCATCGCCGCCAGGGCCGTCGCCATTCAGAGCGGACGATACGAAGTAGTTAATCCCCCCGTCATCGCTGGAGATGATCGTCGTTGGTGCCACGGTGAGGCCAATCTCAATACCGGCACCGACATGCCCGCCGACTAGATCCTCGGCGTCGAAGACACCGTCGTAATTGTAGTCCAGGACCGGCGACGGGGCGGCGCCACCGTTCAGGGCGTCGATTGCCATCAGGAAGGATTTCCCGCCGCTGTTTTCGCACCCCGTGGCGGGCGTGAAGGTGTTGAACAATAACAATTGTGTGCCATCGTCCAATTCGCGGACGGCGTAATCCGCGATGACCCGTTCTCCTTCCGCGCCGTCGGCGGGGGAGAGGAGATCGAGGTACCAGCCATGTTGGGTGGCGTAGTTGACTACGCGTGCCGTTACGGTTCGCACGGTTTCCGTATTCGCACCAAAATCCGCAGTGACTTCTTGCAGCAGTTCCTGTGCTTGCAAGATAGTGCTCGTCTGAATAGTTGCGGCATTACCGTCCGCCGCCGCTCGCGCGCCGACTGTTGCCACCGGGACATCGGCATCGAGAATGCCATAGACAGTTTCAACCGGGGCCGGGAGGGTGACTAGGTCATCGCCGGTCGCGAAATAGCGGCCAGTTCCGAACAAAATCACGAAGTCATTGTTAGCGCGCACCGCTAGATTCGGCTTAGTGGTAATGGCTTGTGCATCGCCGGCCGGATTTTTTGCCGTGTAGAGCGGCGACCCGCCTAAATCCACCACCCAGGAGCCGCTCGTATTGCCCGAAACGTCGAATTTCCAGAGGTTACCCTGGACGTCGCCGGCATAGATAAAGTCGGTGGTTAAATTTTGATCGATGTCGATGAGTAATGGGGTCGACAACCCGTTCTGAGAATCGGCGCTGCCGACATTGGTATTGATCATTTTCATCAACGTTCCGTCGCTGAGGTTGATGATGAGCAACTGGGCTTTGTGGCTGGTGCTGTTAACACCATTGCCGACAATCGCGACCCACTCACCATTATTCATTCGGGTAATCTCCGCGGACCCAAGCATGTAGCCTAATTCGGCATGCGTGAATTCCCACTTCACGTCGCCTTCGTCGAAGGAATCCGGTGTCGTGATATCTAGCGCGAACAGCGCCTTGCCGCCGCGGCCGAGCGCACCGACAAGCATAGTGCGCCAATCGCCACCGATGTACGCATCACCGGTTGAAAGCGTCCCATCCACATAAAACGTGTGCGTATAACTAAGACTGGCGAGATCGTCTAAATTCGAAAACACCGCTTGTGGTACGTAGGCAAATTGCTCAACGCCGTCCGAGATTCTAAACGCGTGCAGCATGCCGTCGTTAGCGCCGACGTAGACGGTCGGCACACGGTCCTCCTTGATATCGACATACGCAAAAAAGCTGTCGCCCTCGGCCCCCGGCAAGAATTGATAGGGGATCGACGCGCGCGAGTTGGTGACGGCGGTGGGCGAGGAGAAAATAATATCGCCGAGCAGCGAGATTCGATCCCGAAAGGCCCCCCCCTGGGCGACTTCCAACGTCCGATCACCGCGCACGTAGTCCAGGATATTGATATTGCCGATAGAAGTCTGTTGCGCGGCGCTCAGGTTTCTCCACTCGAATTCGATCCCGTCGTCGCCGGCAGAGGGTTTGTAGGTAAAAATAGTGCGGCTGTTTTCCACCGGGATATGCTCGGAAGCTTCCCACAGGGTCTGGCCGAACACCCCGCCGACATTAAATTCGATCGCTTTGAGCTCGCCATTCCACTTATCAGTATCAAAGCGACCTTGGAAAACCAGGGTGTCTTCCTGAATGGATTGCGAGGTCGCCGCAATCGCTGACGCGGAACCGGTGCGAGTGCCAATGTCATTAAACGCGGCATTTAATCCGTCAATCACCTGCTGTGGGTTCTGGCCCGCGATGTGGGCACCGCGTGCGTTGAACGACGCGTGCAGCATGTCGTCGGCCGTGGTCAACTGGTCGGCGACCGGGGTCGGCCAGGGTGGCGGTGCGGTGGCCGCAAGATGATTTGTCGGCGCCGCGTCAAGTGTTCCCTGGAGTCCAAACGACACGGTATACGTCACCATATGCTGGGTGGCATTTTCATCGACGTTCAGGATGGTGGGCACTTCGTTGGCGAGGGTGGTAGATAGATCTCGCTCGTAATAATCCATTGCGACATCCGCCAGCGTGTTGGAGTTGGCATCGGCGTGGGGTCCACCGTCATAACTCTCCGCGCCATCGCTGTCCTTGTTGCCGAAGCCAGCGAACGCATCGTTCCAGAAACCATCGGAAAACAGCACCGTAAAATTTTGCTGGCATTCACCGCCATTCGCCGCCGATAGAATCGGAGATGCGGTCGCAAAGCCTAAGGCAGAATGCAGGCTGTTCGCCCCGGCCTGGTCGAAGTAATGGCCAACCCGGTTAAGCAGGGTTCGCAGCGGCGTCGCGTTGAGCGAGTTGATCTTAAACAACCTGCTCAGGAGCAGCGTTTTATTGGCCGGGACAGTCATGTCCGCCACCGCGGTGCCGACGGCATTATTATTGTGTAAGGTCGCAATGCCTATGCGTGAGGTGGAATTCGTGATGAGTTCCGAGACTGCGCGCTTGAGCACGAACTCGCGTTTGCGGTAAAAGGTGTACCAGTTGGCGTAATTCGTTTTCTGCGCGGCCGTTAGAGTACTGATCAGGACGGTTCGTGCGTCGCCGTAAGTTCGAAGATTATAGGTGGAGGAGCCGCTACCGACCGGGCATTCGGCACTCTGAAAAACGCCGTCTCCGTTGGCGTCGACAAAGGTGCCATACATCGCTGAACGACCACCACCCACATCCGTTAACTTCGTGGTGCCGCTGGCCGCGGTAAGCGGATCGACGCGCGCCGCAGTAATCGGCTGGTTGGCGTAGGCGACGCTGGCGCTGTCGACGCCGATCCAGGGGGTGTAGGTTTTGGCCGGGTTATACGCCATCACGTTATAGCCCGCGCAGGCCTCGCGATCTTCGGTGATGGTGTTCGCGGAAAAATCGAGGTTGCCGTCGTCGGGGGTGGCAGGAAACGCGGTGCGAGCGCCGTTGGATTTTAATATTTCCCAGTCCATCGAGCCGGAATCGTCCAAGGCGAAGAAGATATTGGGTTGAACGTCGCTTGCGAGAAACAACGGCGTATTGGGAATGGAAAACGCACTGGCACCGGCGGAGGCACCCCACAGCAGGCCAAGCGCGAGCGCGCGAAACGAAGGAAGGACGCGATTTTTAGGGTTCGGATTCATAACATTACGATCCTGAGGTTGTTCACTACTTAATGGTTCGTACGAAAAGGCGCTTAAAGTGAATTCGGCTAATCACCAGCATCACGCCTCTAGCCGTCTTCATCGATATATAAAAAGACTGATTGAATGATCGACATTGCATTGGCGTTATTCCCCCATCCACGCGCGGTGACACGCCGCGCGGGGCGCTCGCAACCAACCGGCAGATGAGTCACCGCGCAGTTTCGGCTGTTGGGCACGATGCCGACGATCTCGATGACGTATTCAGGTTGCTGGATAACATCAGGTAGGGCTGCGCCGACCCACTCGGCCCAGTTTGTGGCTGGGTCCTTCCATACGGCGGGATCCCCGTCGAGCGCCTGATCGTAGAGGGCGGCGCCCGGATTCGGTGCTTGTCCAAGCGACTCAGCGATTCCTTCTCCCGCGCGCAGAGCGGCTTCCGCGGCATCAAAGCTCGCCTGTTTGTTTTTTTGATGTCCCGCCATGCGTTCACCCATGATGGTGGCATCCATCGACGACAAACCGAGCAAGGTCATGATGAGGAGCATGACCAAGGTGACGATGAGCGCTGCGCCGCGCTGAGCATTAAGAGGTGATGACATTATTGCACTCGATTTCTAATGCTAATCGTTTGCGAAAAAACCAAGCGTAGACGGCGGTCCGCGTTAACGCCGTCGTTCACGATAGTGCCGTCGACGAACGTCATCGCCACCGGTTCGTTGGTCACGAAATCTTCTTTGCTTTTAAGCAGCAATGAGATACGCACAGCGACCACGCGCTCCCAATTTTCATTGCCGGCCAGTCGCCGGGCGTCGATCTGGGCGGCGGTGTCATACTCTTCGATGGATTCATCGCCGCCGGTGTCCAAGCCATAGGCAATAAACATTTTCTCAACACCTTCGGCGATCAGCACCGCCGGTGGTACGGTGCCTTCATCGGCATGACCTATGCGATACAGTGCAGCAGTAGGCTCAGGCACGCCATCGCCGTCGTTGTCGACGGCGGCGTCGGCCACGAAATAGCTCCCGCCGGTCAGCGAGTAAAGCGATGCGCTACTGGTCGCCGATTCGCCCCCCGCCGGACCTTGAAGATATTTCTTTTCCAAAGCCGCATCGGGAATAATCTGCGTATCGTCGCCGACTTCATCAAGCGCTCGTACTCGGATTAAATCGGCGCTCTCGCAGTCGGTGAGGAGAACGAGATCTTCTTCACCAGGCGCGTCATCGTCCGGTGTGATGGTGGGGCGCATCGCGGCGAACTCAGCGGTTTTCACCATCAAGGGATCGGTTTCAGCCAGCATATCGGCGGTCAGGTGCACGCCTAATTCGGCACCGCGGATGACCGACACGACATCGCTGATCTGACAGCTAGCCGTATTGCGGGTGGCTGCGTCACACACGGTTAGTGCATTACCGGCCAGATCGAGCGGCGGGCCGGCCGCGACCCACCAGGCAGTGCCGCCATCGAAGCCACGGAGGGCATTTCTCGCAAGGTAATTTTCTTTGGTGTCGACTGCCGCCGCGTACGCATCACCGTCTGGATCCGAAGGTAGGGCAGCAGGGATGAAATCCAGATCGGCGGCTACCAGGTTCGAATCGATTTGGCGCCTTGAGCCACAGCCAAAATAGCCGGCCATCCGAATATCGTAGGCGAGTTGCTGCATCGCATAGCGGCCGTTTTCCTGGACATGCGACAGGGCGTTAGTCAGTCGATAGGTGGATTTATTGGCAACGAACACCTGGATCGCGGCCCCGGTGAGGATTAACCCCAAGGTCAGCGCTACCATGAGTTCGATCAAGGTAACCCCGTGTTGGCGAGCATGAAGAGGTGACAATGGTGTGCGCATTGGGTTTGGTCTTAAATCTGGCTGGTGAAATCGAAATGTTGAGTAGTGGCACCTTCTTCGGCCCGACTGTCGTTCCATTGGATAATGACAGTGCACCGGCCGTTGGCATCACAACCGATTGAAGCGTCCCCTTCCGGCAGCAGGGTCAGGAAATTCGCAAACCAACCAGCCCTATCGTCGTCCTCTAATGGTGTTCCGTTGCCGCCTGCCGGCGGTGGGTCGTCAAGGTCGAGGTTATAACCACCTGCCAGCGCGGCACCTTTGTTCGCACGCATCCGTTCCATCATGTCTTGCGCGATCAGCACCGCTTGAGAATGGTGTTGAGACCCCATCGAACCACGGATGCTGAAGGCCTGCAGACTCGCAAGCCCGAGTAAGCCGACGGCTAAAATAAAGACCGAGACTAGGACTTCGAGTAGGGAAAATCCCGTTTGTTGACTGCGACGTGTCATGGACAACTCCCATAAGCCAGGTCAACGAATCCCGCCGGACCCACGCTGACGATGCGGCGACGGTTATTGCTGTCGTGGCAATAATTCGGTAGTAGCGAGAAGGTCACAGGGGTGTCGACGCCGCCAGTCGGTAGGAACGTGACACTCTCCGGTGAATCGGTAAAGGTTGCGCTGGTAATCGCCTCGAAGACGCGGTACGGCGCGGGATCGTCAGCCTCCGGGAAAATGCCGTCTCCGTCCAAATCGGTCCCGATTAACCATCCGGTGCTCCAATCGCCCGCGCTGATTGGCACCACGACTACAGGGACGCCGCGTCCGGCTGCTTCACTGCGCGCAAGGGTGAGCCCGGTGACCAAGCGATTCACATCGGTTACCGCCGTATCGGTGCGCACAAAGGTCATAAGATTAGGGATGCCTATCGCGACCACAACGGCGGCAATCGCCACCGCCATCATTAATTCGAGGATCGTAAAACCTGTTTGTTGCGAGCTATTCATAGTGGCCAAGCATAGTAATTCGTACGGACAAAGCGACCGTTGAGCGATGAACGGTCGTGGTTGCCCTGGTGAACGGTCTGAAGTCACTAGCGAGTGTGATGGAGATCCCAGATTTAGGAGAGGCGCCGCGCAGCCCAGGATAACCGCCAGTCTTTGGAACGCCCGTTACTGTGCAGTATCCTGAGCCCGCGACAACCCCGTTCGCGCGAGCATGCGCATATGCTTCGATTCGCCGCCAATCTCTCGCTCCTTTTCCATGAGGTGCCATTTCTGCAGCGGTTTGACCTCGCGGCCCAGGCCGGGTTTCGGGGTGTCGAGTGTTTGTTTCCCTATGCGTATTCACCAAACGATCTAGCAGCGCGCCTCGCCGACAGTGGCTTGCAACAGGTGTTGTTCAATACCTCGCCAGGCGATTTCGAGGAACGCGGTGAGCGCGGAATTGCAGGGATTCCAGGGCGGGAAGCGGAATTCTCGGCAAGCCTCGCGCAGGCCCTGCGCTATGCGGACGCGCTGGCCTGTCCACGCCTTCACGTCCTGGCAGGGTTGATCCAGCACGGCGCGGAATCAGCAACTCTCATCAAGAACCTGCAAAAGGCCGCGCCGCTTGCCGCGGCCCAGGGGGTTGAATTGTTGATCGAACCAATCAATTCGCGGGACATTCCTGGGTATTTGATTAATCGTACCAGCGAGGCACTAAGTCTGATCGAGCAGGTCGGCGCGACTAACGTGCGGTTGCAATTGGATCTGTATCACCGCCAAATTGTCGAAGGCGAGCTGATTGCCGCGCTTGAGGCCTATCTGCCGATTGCCGCGCACCTGCAAATCGCCCAACCGCCAGATCGCGGCGAGCCAGATTCGGGTGAGATCGATTACCGTGCGGTATTCGGGTTATTAGAGCAACACTCCTATCAAGAGTGGATTGGTTGCGAATACAAGCCGCGCGGCGGCACCCTCGAAGGGCTAGCGTGGGTAAAGCACTTGGGCGTTTCACTCGGCGCATGAATAGAGTCTCCGGGAATACACATAACATGGGAGTCATCACTGATGGCAGCAGTACAGCAGCGAACTATCCTAGTCGCCGGCCGCAAATCACCCTGCCTTGAAGCCGGCGGCGAAGCTGGCGAAGCAGCCGTCTTTGTCCACGGGAACCCTGGTTCGTGCGAGGACTGGCGCGCGCTTATCGAGCAGGTGGGTGACTACGGACGGGCGCTCGCGGTGGATATGCCGGGATTTGGTGCAGCCGATAAACCGGCTGATTTTGATTACAGTGTTCCGGGTTACGCCGCGCATTTGGACGCGGTGATGCGCGAGCTGAAAATCACTCGCGCGCATTTAGTACTGCATGATTTTGGCGGTCCTTGGGGACTTACCTGGGCCGCTCAGCATCCGGAGCAGGTGGCGAGTGTCACCTTGGTCAATATCGGGATCTTGCCGGGATATAGTTGGCATTACCTCGCCAGGATCTGGCGCACGCCAATAGTTGGCGAATTATTTCAACTCATGGCTTCACGCGCGGGGTTTCATCTGCTGTTCAAGCACGGTAACCCGCGCGGATTGCCGGCGGCGTTTATCGACCAGATGTATGACCGCTACGACGCGGGGACCAAGCGCGCAGTGTTGCGGTTATATCGCGCGAGCGGCCCTGAGGTCGTTGCTTCATTCTCCGCGCAAGTGGTGTCCGCGTTGCAACCGCGAGATATTCCAGCCTTGGTGGTGTGGGGTGCCTGTGATCCTTATGTGCCGGTGGCCTATGCCGAAGCTCAGAAAGAAGTGTTCCCGCACGCTCAGATCGTGATTCTGCCGCAAAGTGGCCACTGGCCGTTCGCGGATGATCCCGCCGGTGTCGCCTCCCACGTCGTACCATTTCTGCGCAGGCAGATGGCGGCGAAGCCCTGATTCACCGTTTCGCTATCGAAGCTCACCTGAATCACCCGGCGCGATGTCATCGCAATTGCTACCAGTAGATAAAGCGGCGCCGCATCGCTCACGCGCGTCGTTAGGCATGCTCGCGATCGCGCTGGCGGGCCTCGCCGTCGTTGTCGCCTTGGTGCTGCATTTCGGCTTCGAAGACATAGTCACGGCGATTCTGAATGTCGGGTGGGGCATGCTCGTGGTGGTGCTCGCGCACGTGGTGCAAGTGGTGTTGTCGGGGCACGGCTGGCATGCGATTGCGCAGGTTGAGCAGGCCGCTTCGTTGTGGTGGTTTATCCAGGCCCGCTGGATCCGCGAAGCTGTGAGCAATTTATTACCGCTCACCCAAATCGGTGGGGAAGTTGTCTCGTTACGGATCCTCGTGCTGCACGGTTTTCGCAATGGGATCGCGGCGAGCACGATGGTGGCGGATCTCGGTAGCCAAATCGTGAGCCAGGCAGTATTTACCCTGCTCGGCTTGGCGTTGCTGTTGACCGATGGGCATCAAGGCCCGGTGGTCGAATGGACAGTGCTGGGCTTGCTGGCGTCGGTATCGGTGCTGCCTATTTTCTTTTTGGCTCAGCGTCGCGGGTTATTGCACGCTACCGAGCGCTTATTCTTAAGCTTGGCGTCACGCGTACCGTTGCTAAGAGGAAGTTCGCTGGACGGCCTGCACGATTCGATTCATCGGTTGTTTCGCAGTCCTGGCGCACTCCTTCGTTCGTTCAATGCGCACCTGCTGTCTTGGTTGATCGGAAGTTTGGAAATCTGGTTAATTCTGTATTTCATGGGGGCTGAGGTGTCGCCGCGAGCAGCGCTGGTGATCGAGAGCTTGAGTCAAGTCGTGCGCAGTGTCGCCTTCGCGGTCCCCGCGGCGCTTGGAGTGCAAGAAGGTGGCTTCGTGTTGATCGGTGCGCTCTATGGGCTATCGCCGCAGACGGCGTTGGCGCTGTCGTTGTCGAAGCGCGTCCGCGAGCTAATCCTCGGTTTACCTGGATTATTGGCCTGGCAGATTATGGAGGGACGTCGATGGTGGCGTCGGGGATAAGCGTTTATCAAGTCGACCGCGGATTGCCGATGCGATGAGTAGGTAGCGAGGGATAAAAGTATGCCGGTTCGCGTTCAATTGAAGCGCAGTAAGGGTTGGCGGATGCCCGAGAATACGCTCAAAGTTGATCGCACGACCCGCTGGGGTAATCCCTTTACGCTTGAAATCTCACGAACGCGGGAGCAGTCGATCGCTGACTACAGCGCGTGGTTGGTTGGGAAGCGAGCGGCACCGGGCGACGAGAAAGCGCCTACTCGCGCGGAAGTTCGCCAACACCTGGGAGGGAAGAATCTCGCCTGCTGGTGCCCGTTAGACGGTCCGTGCCACGCTGGTGTCTTACTCGCGATGGCGAATGAGCACGGGGATTGAGCGAGACCCTCTAGGGCTTATTCAGTAGCAGATCCGCGAGACCCGCAAAAGGTTTCCCAGTCCCCCGCGATTCCTTTGGAGACTGAAGCCCCGAGCTTAAGCCCTGTGCCGCCTCGACCTGCCGCGAATGTTCCTGATCGTGACAGTAAAGACACAGTAGCTCCCAGTTACTGCCGTCGGCGGGGTTGTAATCGTGATCATGATTACGATGGTGAACCGTAAGTTCGCGCAGGTTCTCGCGAGCGAATTCGCGGGCACAGCGCCCACACACCCAGGGATAAAGTTTCAGCGCAAGCGCCCGGTAGTCCTGTTCGCGCCGCTCGCGGTTACGTCGCGCCTCAAGGACTACGCGATCGAGGTTGGCGTTGCTGTCGGAGGGAGATTTTTGGGTCATGAGTTCAGCCTGCGCCGAGATCGCGCGAATTTCAATACTGGCCAAGCAGGCTAGCGTGGATGTAGGCGTTGATGTCCCGACGGAGTGCCGCGATGGCAGCCTCCACCTCGGTACCAAGTGCGAGGCTGGCACGCCTGGGATCTCGCGACATCGAAGTCAAACGGCCGAGGTGGGCAAGCCGCCGTTCGACGGTTGGTCGATCGCCGCCACAGAACTGTGTACGCAGGCGACTGACGATCGTGAGTTTGAACTGATAGCCGGGTTCGAAATCAACTTTTAATTCCGCGAGGTCGAGACGAACGATCCCGCGCGGAATAAGGTTCGGGGTGGTGTCGGCACAGGCGTTATCCGGCGACGTTGCGGTGACCAGAATCGGCGCCTCAACGCGCTGCGCTAGTGCGGCGGTTCGTCGCGCGATTTCGGCGCTGAGGTCGGCCAGGGTTGGATTGTCGGCGAAAGCTGCACGGGTCGTACTCGTTTCGACCTTCCCGGACGCACCTTGTTGCAGGCTATACAGGAGGCTCATACTTGCGCCGGCTAATGCAAACAAACCGCCTAACACCGCCAAACACGCACCAGCAGCAGGGCCGGTCGCCGCACAAACGTGCAGCGATGATTGCAGGTGACCGTCGTACTCGCCGAATCCACGATCAGCGCTGCCCAGCGCGAAAGCGGGACCGACGGTGCCGCTGGTGGTGAGGGCCACCTGCGGATTCACCAGCGGCAATAGCCAGATCTCGCCGTTGGTTACCAAGCCTTCGTGAAGGTCTGTCGGTAAGGTCGGCGCACCCGCGCAGCCCCCGCCTAGCGAGGACGCCAGCACCGCGAATTTGATGACCTTAATTGCGCGCATAGGCGCCAGTCTAACCAAGACAGGCGATGCCGGGTGACCTTCTGCGCGGTATGGCGCGCATGCTTTTGCCTCCGGGAAATAAACCTGACACCATTTCCGCCTTCCAATTGGAGGTATGTCGACTCATGGGTCGTATATTTGAAACTCGCAAACATGTGATGTTCGCGCGCTGGGACCGAATGGCGAAGCAATTCACGAGAGTCGGCAGAGATATCGCCATCGCGGTGCGCGGCGGTGGCCCTGACCCGGCGCACAACCCCGCGCTGCGACGCGTGATCCAAAACGCGCGCGCCGTGAACATGCCGAAAGACAAAGTCGATGCTGCGATCAAACGCGCGGCTGGCAAGGACGCGGCGAATTACGAGGTTGTGATCTACGAAGGCTACGCTCCACACGGTGTCGCGATTTTAGTGGAGACCGCAACCGACAATCCCACGCGCACGATTGCGAGCGTCCGACATATCTTCAGCAAGTTCGGCGGAAATATCGGGATCTCGGGCAGCGTCGCGTTTATGTTCAAAAAAATGGGCGTGTTCCGATTATCACCAGAGGGCATCGATCAGGATGATCTGGAGTTGTACCTCATCGATCATGGGCTCGATGAAATGGGCGAGGGCACCGGCGAAAAAGGCGAGCCCCAACTGGTGATACGGTGCAGTTTTCTAGATTTCGGGCAGGTGCAAAAAGCGCTTGAGGAGCGTGCGCTCGCGGTCGTTTCTGCCGAGCACGAGTACCTGTGCCTGACGCCAGTGGAGTTAGCCGAAGAGCCGGCCAAGGAAGTGCTGCTGTTGATCGACAAGCTTGAGCAGGATGATGACGTACAAAACGTTTATCACACGCTGGTCTGATGGAGCCGCCTAAACGCCTGCCTTTCCATGCTCCGGCGCGCCACTGGGCGCCAGCTTGGTTGCGTCGAGGCGTCACCATTGCTGGCGGTATCGTCGTCCTCGCGCTGATGCTGACGTTCTTCTTGGTGCTGTGCGTGGTACTGCTCTGCGTGGGACTGATCCTTGGGGGCTTTGTGTGGTGGAAAACCCGTGAAATTCGGCGACAGCTCAAGGCCGCGGGCGGGCAGTGGCAGCCACGCGAGGCGACTCCAATGCGGATCGTTGAAGGCGAGGTGATTCGAGAATTGCACCCGGACAAGCCCGGCTGACTACACAGCACGGCTGATTTGTTCTTGGAAATTTTCCGAGAACATTCAATGGCAGTGCTGCGGTGTTGTTCCCCCCATTTGGAGAAGGAGGGAAGGGAGAAGGAGGGAAGGGGGGATTTGCGGTGCGCCGTATTAGGTAAATCCCCCTTGGTCCCCCTTTTCCAAAGGGGGAAGATGTCGAGAACAAATTTGCCCTGGTCTACACAGTGGAACACGTTCATATTTTGCCCTTTTCGTAGGATACTGCCGGCTCTGTCTGTCATTTGAAAAGGAGGTGATCCAATGTCTAGTGAGATTAACCAGGGATCGAACCAGTCTTTGGGTGTCGGTCGCGGAGTGGTGCACGCGCTGTAGCCACTGTGTAGTACAGGGATCGTGAACCCGATCCCGAGATTGTTAGATTCAATCTCACGAAGGGCCGTAGCGATGCGGCCCTTCTTCTTTTAGAGGGCGCGGTGAAAATTCAATTACTGAGCGACCTGCATCTCGAGGTTGATCCGAGCTTTGTTCCGGTTCCAGCCTTGGATGCGGAGGTCTTAGTCCTGGCCGGCGACATCGGTGCCGCATCCGATACACCGATGGCGCAGCACGGTGCGGCAGATTGGTGCCTCACTCGTTTTGCGCCGGGACTCCGGCACTGGCCGGTCCCAGTGCTTTATCTCCCCGGTAATCACGAGTACGACGGCCAGGATTTCGATGCCTGTCGCGCCGAGCTTCGCGATCTCGTCGAAGCCCTGGGGATGCATTGGCTCGAGCGTGACTCCGTGGTCCTACGCGACACCCGCTTCATTGGGACAACTTTATGGAGCGATTACGATTGCTTCGCGGATCAACCTTCCTACGTGCCTGGCTCGATGACTCATAATTTGCGGATCCGCGAAAAATGTTTTCGCGCCGCGAATTTCTATTTGGAAAAGGCCGCCACCTATCGCGACGGGCGTCTGTTCGATGCGCAGGCGATGCGCGACGAAGCCTTGATTTGCCAACGGTGGTTGCGCGCGGCGCTCGCCGAACCGTTTATGGGTAAGACTGTTGTAGTCACCCACTTCGCGCCGAGCCTGAAAAGTCATGATCCACGTTACGGTTTGACGCCAGGCACCGCTGGCTTCTGCAATGCGCTGGATGATCTCGTGCCGAACGCTGATCTGTGGCTACACGGACATTTGCATTGCCCGAGCGATTATCGGATTGGCCGGTGTCGCGTCGTGGCGAATCCGCTGGGCTATGCGGAGCAGGACGAACAGAAGCTTTTCGCACCCGCCTTGGTGATTGAACCCTAATGCAAGGTGGGCCCGGAGCGCATAACAATTCGCTGTAAGGCTTTCTGCAATTCAATTTTTCCGGCGTTTGACGGCGCCAAGCCGATGGCCTGCTCCAGCTCCCGCTGGACCATCGCGGTCGCGCCGAGCGCATTCCAAAGATCTATGCGCGCGAGATGTACCGGAAACGCTTTCGGCGCGATCAGAAGTTGGTAGTCGGTGAGTAGAATCGCACCAGCGTGATCGCCCCGCGCGACCGCCAAGCTCAGAAGATTGTTCAACATGCGTAAGACCAGATCGATCGGCGTGGCTGGCCGCAGGGCTTGTGGTGCCGGGATTCCGCAGTTGTTCAGACGCTCTTGACGTTCTTTCTCATCGATCAGCGAGAGCGTAAACGGGTCGACCAGCCGACCGTCGACTGTTACTAAAAAATGCCCGGGAAAATTAATTCCGAGCGCAGGCAGACCGAGCCGTTCCGCGACTCCGAGCACGACCACCGCAAGGCTTATGGGGATTCCGCAGCGATTGCGGAGCACGCAGTCGAGTGCGCTGTTGTCGGGTTCGTAGTACTGGGCCGCGCCCGTGAAACCGGCTTCGCGCAAGGTCGCAATGAGATGTTCGACGGTCGCGTGCGGCCCGACCAGATCAGCCAGCCGCTGAAGTTCGGCCTGGCACCACTGGACGTCGGTAGTCGGATGAATAATCCGCGAGACCAGTAACGCGCCAGCCAGCTCGCTACGGGGTTCCGCCGAAAATTGTCGAAAGGCTTGAGCGAGCGCGGGATCCATGGTTCTTAGCCTAGTGAGTTGGAGGCGAGAAGAAAAGGATCGCGCCGGGCGATTTTCTTTTATCATCGTAGCCCACACTCCGCGCAAGGAATTCGACATGGCAGCACTCGACGGTCGTACGGTTATCGCACGCAGTCTTAAGCAACAGGGCATCGAACAGATTTTTGGGGTGGTGGGTTTCCCGGTCTACGAACTAGCCGAAATGGCGCAACGCGAAGGGATCGAATTCTACGGCTTTCGCAACGAACAAGCTGCAAGCTACGCCGCCGGTGTCGCTGGGTATCTGACCGGACGCCCCGGCGTATGCCTCACCGTATCCGGTCCCGGCATGGTGCACGGGATTGCTGGCCTATCCAATGCTTGGGCGAACTGCTGGCCGATGCTGTTGCTCGGTGGTGCTCCGGATTCCTATCAACGCGAACAAGGCGCGTTTCAAGAAGCCCCACAGCTTGAAGCCGCGCGGCCGTTCGTGAAGCTCTCAACGCGGCCCGACAGCGTCGCGCGGATCCCCGCGTACCTGGAGAAGGCCGTCCGTACAGCGCTGTATGGCCGACCGGGCGCGGTGTATGTCGATCTACCAAATGATTTACTCACCGGCGAGATCGATGAATCGGCGGTGAAATGGGCGGCGCGTTGCCCGCCGCCGCCGCGCAGTTGCGCGCTGCCACAGGACGTCACGGCGGCGCTGGAAACCTTACGCGGTGCACAGCGACCCTTGGTGATCGTGGGTAAGGGCGCGGCGTACGCGCGCGCTGAAACCGAAGTCCAACACTTTATCGAAGCCACCCAACTGCCATTCCTCGCCTCACCAATGGGCAAGGGCGTAGTCGCCGACGATCACGCGTTATCGGTGGCCTCGGCCCGCTCACGGGCGCTGCAAGAGGCGGATGTGATTTTTCTGATCGGTGCGCGTTTGAATTGGATCATGCATTTCGGGATGGCGCCGCGCTTCGCACCCGGGGTCAAGATCGTGCAGCTCGATATCACGCCAGAAGAGATTGGCACGAACATTCCGACCGAGGTCGCGTTGGTGGGCGATGCCGGCGCGATCATGAGTCAACTCAACGCGGCGCTCGGCACCACGCCATGGAAATTTTCGGCGAGCAGCCCGTGGTGGCGTGATCTTCGCGCCTCGATCGCTGACAACGAAGCAACGGTCGCCGGCATGCTGAACGATGACAGCGTGCCCATGGGTTATTACCGGGTATTGCGTGAAGTGCGCGACGCGATCCCGCGCGATGCGATCATCAGCAGCGAAGGCGCCAACACGATGGATATCGGGCGAAGCGTGTTACTTAATCACAGCGCGCGACATCGTTTGGATGCAGGTACTTTCGGCACGATGGGAGTTGGGATCGCGTTCGCAATCGCCGCCGCCGCGATCTATCCACGAAAAAAAGTCGTGTGCGTCGAAGGTGATTCCGCGTTCGGCTTCAGCGGCATGGAAGTTGAAACCGCCTGTCGCTACAAGTTGCCAATCACGTTCGTGGTGATCAATAACAATGGCATCGGCTCCGGTGTCAGTGAAATGCCCGAGGTGGTGCCGCCGTATGCGTACACACCAAACGCCCGCTACGACCAAGTAATCGAAGCCTTCGGTGGCAAGGGCTACTACGTGACGAACCCGGATACCCTAGGTCCTGCGTTGCGTGAGGCGATGGGGTCAACGGTGCCGAGTCTGGTGAATGTGATGATCAATCCGCGGGCGACGCGCAAGCCGCAGAAGTTCGCATGGTTGACCCGCTAACTCGCGCTGGGCGAGATTTCAAAACACTGATGGATCCGCGCATGGCGCTGAAAATCCTCGGGTAGGGTTTGCCGGCTGAGATCCTTCACCGCCAGCTCACTTAACGCGTCGTAATCAAATTTAAAGCGCTGGTGATTCGTGGAGAAGATCAAGGTTCCGTCCGGCGTTAACCAGCGCAGGGTTTGCCGAATGAGCTCGACGTGATCGCGCTGCACGTCCAGGGTCCCGTCCATGCGTTTGGAGTTCGAGAATGTTGGGGGATCGAGAAAGACCAAGCCGTAACGCTGATCGGGGCGGCGTGCTAGCCACGTCAGACAGTCGGCCTGCAGCACTCGATGCCGAGGTTCGGTAAAACCGTTCAAGGCGAGATTACGCCGCGCCCAGTGCGTGTAATTCGTGGATAAATCGACCGCGGTCGTGCTCCGTGCGCCACCGGCGGCCGCATACACGCTAGCGGAGCCGGTATAGCCGAATAAATTCAGCATGTCCTGCCCCGGTGCGCGAGCGCGGAGCAGCGCACGAGTCAACCGATGATCGAGGAACAATCCGGTGTCGAGGTAATCGCGCAGGTTGACCAGGAACTTCAGGTCACCCTCCGTGACTTCAATAAAATTCCCGGCGTCAGCCACGCGTTCGTACTGCGCACTGCCGCGCTGTCGGGTGCGTCGTTTGAAAATCACCTGCGCGACTGGGATCTCGATCAGCTCGGGCAATTGGGCCAGGGCTTCATCGAGGCGCTCGCGGGCAGCGTCTTCGGTGATGGTCGCCGGCGGCGCATATTCCTGAGCATGGACCCAGCGCAGCTCGCCTTCGTAAATATCGAGGGCCAGCGCGTACTCGGGCATGTCTGCGTCGTAAAGTCGATAGCAGCGCACGTTCTCGCGGCGTGCCCACTTGGTGCGCAGGCGCAGGTTCTTGCGCAGGCGATTTGCAAACATTTGCGCCCCGTCCGAGAGCGGCCCGCGTTTGGCAAGACGTTGCTGCGCGCGGACGATTTGCGCGCTGCCCGGCGGCAGATCGGGAGCGAAGAATTCGGGGGTCAGGCGCAAGCGTAGCAAGCGGCATTCGATCGCGCCGTTGTACAGGGTGTGGGTGCGGCGGGCTTTGATCCCGAGCGCCATGCCGAGGCCCGGTGTGCCCGTTAAGATGGCGGCCTCCCAGCCGGAAAATGACTCGCGCAGTCGTCGGCCCAGCGCCTGATACAACTCGCGAAGAGTCGCGTCATCGCCCAAGCGTTCACCATACGGAGGATTGCAAACGACTAGCCCGCTTGTCGTGTTGGCCGCGCGCACTTCATCCACCGCGCATTTCTCAACATGCACGTAGCCGTGTAAGCCCGCGCGGGTAAGGTTATCCCAGGCGATTTGAATAGCGGTTGGGTCCGCGTCGAAACCCACGATCGCTGGCAGCTGCGTCAGTCCAATGGCGCGACGGGCTTCGGCTTCGCTGAGCAATGAGGCCCACAACGCCGGCTCGTGGCCGCGCCAGGCGGTCATTGTTGAGTGCAATAGACCCGGCGCGATATCGGCCGCGATCAACCCGGCTTCGATCGCCAACGTCCCCGAGCCACACATCAGATCGACTAATGGCGCGCCAGCGCGAGCCAGATCACGCCAGCCCGCGCGCAATAGCACGGCCGCCGCAAGATTTTCTTTCAGGGGCGCGGCGCCCTGGTGCGTGCGATAACCGCGCTCGTGCAAACTCGCACCGACGAGATCGATCGCTACCTGTGCGTGGCTGCGATCGAGGTAAACATTCACTCTGAGATCGGGCGCGAAGGTATCGACGTTTGGCCGCACCCCGTCTGGCAGACGCAGCCGATCCACGATTGCATCTTTAATTCGCTGCGCGACGAACAGACTGTGGGTGAGGCTCGGGTGATGGGTGACGGCGTCGACCGCCAGGGTTCCGTTTGGAGCAAGATGGACGGACCAGTCGAGTGCGACAGCGCCGGCATACAGCTGCTCGCTGTCGGGGGCGGGATAGCGCGCGATAATCAACAACACGCGGTTCGCGATCCGGGACCATAGACAGGTCCGATACGCGGTTTCCAAGCTGCCCTCAAACGCGACGCCGCCCGCGCGTTCGCCCAGTTGGGTCGCGCCAAATTCGGTTAACTCGGCGGCTAGGAGATCGGCGGTCCCTTTAGGACAGGTCGCAAAGAGCTTGATGAGGGCGGTCAAACTTGGCGACGGCAGTAGTACGTTGCATGCATCTCTGCAGTGCTAAGTGCTTAGGCGATCCGCAAGGCTAACGCGGCCGGCTCACTCATCGGGGTGCTTTCCCATTTCTTTAATTCCGGCAACACGTATTCGGCGAAACACCGCATATTGCGTTCGGCCTCGGGGTAGGGCATGCCCGCATAACTGAAATTGCAGCTGATCGCGTTCATGTCGAGGATCTCGCGCATGTACGCAATTTTCTCCAATACCTGTTTTGGCGTGCCCCAGGGCATCAGCGCCGCGAAATCGCGTGCCGCGCCGTCTGCGCCGTGGCGATCGATGTACTTACCGACGTGCTTATAGAACTCGTAACCCTTATCGGTGCCGAATTTCGCGCCCGTCATTTCATAATGCTTCATCGCGGTATGGTAGTACGCGCCAATCCACTGGTAGGCCATCTCCTCGGCGCGCACGGGATCCTTGTCGACGAAATAAAAGCCACCGCAGAACGGTGGTGGCGCGGCGCTGTGATTGGTTTTCTCGTATACATCCCGGTAGATCGCGAGATCCTGCTTTACGACTTCCCACGGCTTCTGTGGGATCACCAACAGGCCAACGCCAAGTTTCGCCATGATCGGCATCGACTCGGGGGAAACAGCCGCGGCATAGGTGCGACCACGGAACGATTTCAGTGGCAGGGGTCGAATGTCGCGTCGGGGTTGCTGAGTTTTAGCGCCACCTTCGAGATACCCGCGTTCCAGGCCTTCGAGGAGCAGTTCCGCGTATTCGACGAAGCGCTCACGACCTTCGCCCTGATCGATTCGAAAGCCATCGTATTCGACTCGTGCAAGGCCCCGGCCCAGGCCAAGGATCATGCGTCCGCCTGAGAGGTGATCCAGCATCGAAATCTGTTCGGCGACTCGCATGGGGTCGTGCCACGGCAGGACAATCACACTAGTGCCAAGCTGAACGCGGGAGGTGCGCCCCGCCATGTAGGTCAGGAATTGCACGGGATCAGGGCACATCGTGTAATCCGTGAAGTGGTGTTCGATTGCCCAGATCGATTCGAAACCAAGCGGCTCGGCGAGTTCGGCGAGTCGGACCTCTTCACGATAAACCTCAGTATCGGAAAGCAGGTTTCCGGGGTTCTGAAAAATTGGCGACATTCCTACGTGCATAGTTGTTTCTCCCGAGCTAATACCACCGACGTTGATATCTCTTAACACTAGCTTGCGGTGCCTTGCGTCCTAAAGCTGGGCCGCCGACAATCCGATCACCAGAGGATACACTGCTTCGTGGGAGTCTCACATGTCGGATCTCCGGCTCGGTTTTATTGGCCTGGGCGCGCTGGGCAGCGCGCTTGCGCGGCGCTTACTCACGGCGGGCTATCGGCTCACCGTGTGGGGACGCACGCCGGCGAAAATAGCGGAGTGGCGCGACTGCGGTGCGCGCATTGCGGAATCACCAAGCGACCTGGCAGCGCAATGTGAGATCGTGATTACCTGCGTCACCGATACAGCCGCGATGACGGAAATAGTGACGGGATCCACTGGCTTGATGGCTGGTGCCGTAGGGGGTTCGCTCGTACTAGACCATTCGACCATCCATCCGCTGGCGACACGAACGTTGGCGGCAGCCTTGTCGGCGCGGGCAGTCGCGTGGGTGGATGCACCGGTCTCCGGTGGAGTGATTGGGGCGCAAGAAGGGCGCTTAATTGTCATGGTCGGCGGTACGGCGGCGGCGCTCGAACGCGTTCGCCCAATTTTGGAATGCTACAGCGCGCGGATCACACACATGGGCGATGTCGGTACCGGGCAGGCCACCAAAATTGCGAACCAAATGATGATCGGCGGTAACCTCGCGACTGCGGCGGAAGCCTTAAACTACGTCGCGAATTTCGGAGTCGCGGCGGCACTACTGCCGGATGCGTTGGCCGGTGGTTGGGCCGATTCGGCGGTATTGCAGCACCATGCGCGGCGTATGGTGGCGGCGGACTATCGCGACGAAGTTGACGCCGCGATCATGATGAAGGATATCGATATCGCGTCCGACATGGGGCGGGTGACCGGATCGCCGATGCCGATCACGGCGAGCGTCCAGCAACTTTATCGTTCGCTCATTGCGAACGGAGACGCCGCCAAAGGTCAAAGTGGGTTGATGTGGCTATATAAGAAAACACCGCTGTAGCTTGTCCCCGCCCAATAAACTGGCAATAAATTTCTTTCAAATACTTGAAATACTCGTAGGAGAAACACCATGGCGATCGGATTGGACGATATTAAGCTCAACTACGTGACTATCGCGGAGGCGAAAAAGATGTCGGGCCTGCGCATGGTGCTGGGCGCCTATGCAATCCCTGGTCCCTGGCGCGAAGCGTGTAAGGGCGTGTATTACGTCAAGGGTCTGCAGTACACACCGGTGCGCAGCGGCAACGTGGGAACCTCCGATCTCGCGATCGGCATGGACAACACCCAATCCGAATTGATCGAGTGGACCGGACAGGCGAGCGCGCCGGTCGTGATCTGGAATGACGAACGCCCACGCTCGATCTGGATCGATCAATTGAACTTAGCCGAGCGTCTGAATCCAACGCCTTCGTTAATACCGGTTGGGGTCGATGAGCGCGCACGGATGTTCGGATTAGCGAACGAATTGTTGGGCGAAAGCGGCTTGGTTTGGGTGAAGCGCTTATTGATGGTGGATGGCCCGTTGAAGACCTTGTCGGCGGCTGATCCGCAGCGCGCCTTTTTTGTCTTTCTCGGTGAGAAGTACGGTTACACCCCAGCAAAGGCGGAGGCGGCGGCACGACGGATTCAAGCCATCATCGAATCGTTGGCGCTGCAACTGAAAGCCCAGCAGACACGCGGCTCACGCTACCTCATCGGTGAGCAATTATCGGCGCTCGATATCTATTGGGCGGCCTGCTGCGCAATTCTTGATCCGATGCCCGAAGCCCGCTGCCCCATGGCCGAGGGTTTCCGCGGCATTTACGGTAATACCGACCCTGGGATTGCACAGGCGTTGGTACCCGCATTGCGGGCGCATCGCGATTTTATTTACGACACTCACCTTGAGTTGCCGATCGTCTTTTAGATATGAATGTTTTGCTCATTGATGAATCAAAGCGTCGGATGCAAATCGTCCGTCGTTTCGTGGCCAAGGCGATTCCCGAGATCGCGGTCACTGAATACGACGTTGATCAGCGGGGATTGCCGCCGCCAGCTTTCGATTGGTCCGAATACGATGTCGCGATTCTGAATCAGGATCTCGGTGCCGCCGGTACTGGTATCGCTTGGCTGGAGAAATACCGACGCGAGCCGAGGTATCCGCCAGCTATTCTGATCGCGAATCCACTCGACCCGAAGCTTATGGTGGAAGCGCTGCAAGCCGGCGCGAGCACGATCTTGCCGCAGCGGGATCTAACGCCCGAACTCCTTGGTGAAGCGGTGCGTAATGCCCTCGCCGCGCCGCGACATTCCGCGCAGAATGTCACTTCAACTTTTGAGTGACGCTCGGGCTCCGATGTCGATATCGTCGCCGAGATCCTGCACGGGGAGGGCGGTACGGGCGGAACCGATTACCGGTTCGTGCGCCTCATCGGCCAGGGCGCGATGTCGCGGGTGTACCTGGCCGAGCGCGTCGCAACCAATGAGACCGTGGTTCTAAAACTTCTCGACGGTACCTTGGCCAACGATGAAGAAAGTATTCAGCGGCTAATCCGTGAAGCCTCGCTGGTGTCCGGGATTAAAAGTCCTTATGTCGTTAAAATTTTCGAACAAGGGTTTACGAACAAGTACGGTTTTATCGCGATGGAATTCTTCGCCAAGGGCGATATGAAGCAGCGCCTGGAGCAGGGGCTATCGATTAAAGCCGCCTTCATTCATTTTCTGCACCTTATGCGCGGCCTCGACGTTGTTCACAAGGCCGGAATCGTCCACCGTGATCTGAAACCCGCGAATATCATGTTTCGAACGAATGACGAACTCGCTATCGCCGATTTCGGCATTTCCAAGCGGATGGATGCGACCACGCAATTAACGCAGGTCGGAAGCTTGTTGGGCACGCCGGCTTATATGAGCCCCGAACAGATCAGTGCGCAACCCGCCGATCACCGTGCCGATCTGTATAGCGCCGGAGTAATTCTTCACGAGATGCTGGTTGGTCGCCGGCCGTTTATTGCCGATTCGTTTACCGGGATCGCGATGCAACATCTGAACAGTCCCCTGCCACCCTTGCCCGAGGAGGCGAAGGCATTTGAGTCGATTTATCAACGATTGCTCGCGAAGGAGCCCGAGGATCGATACCAGTCCGCCGAACAGGTGGTTAATACATTAATGACGATGATCAAGCGACGCATCTGAAACTGGCGGTGCCGAATGTTTCGTATTCAAACTCCACGGCGAGGTCTCCAACCAGGCTCCTAGCGCCGACGGCGGCATACTCGGCCCGATTAGATTCCCTTGCGCGAACTGGCATCCCATCAAGGTGAGCGAATCCATTGTTTCCTCATCTTCGACGCCATCGGCAACGACTGACAGTTCGAAGTTATGTGCGAGATCAATGATCGATTTGACGATGCGGCGATCGGCTGAGTTATTCAGCATGTTTTTCACGAATGATTCGTCTATTTTCAGTCCGCTGACGGGAAGTCGTTTCAAAAAAGCCAGGGACGAATATCCCGTCCCAAAATTATCGAGAACAATTTTAACGCCATGCGCATGCAGATCGCTGAGGGCTTTTAAGCCGGCGTCGGGATCGAGCAGCAAGCTTTTTTCGGTGATCTCAAGGGTGAGCTGTTCTGGCGGTGCATCCCACAATTTCAGCGAGTCGAACAAGGATACCGATAAATGAGGTTCGCACAGCGCGGCGGCCGACACATTAATCGCCCACAGGGTAAGGGGCGCGAGCAAGGCGGTTTCCTCTCCGATCTTGAAAAACATATCGCGTTCGATCACACCGATCGTCGGGGCTTCCCAGCGTGCCAGCATTTCGGCCGCGACGAGATTCCCGGTATCGAGATTGACAAACGGCTGATAGGTGCTGTCGAACTCGCTGCGTTCAAGGGCTACGGTGAAACTGCGCGCTAAGTCGACGAGTGAGACAAGCTCTTCTTTCTTTAGATCGGCAAAGAAAATGGAATCCCGTCGTTACGCTAACGCGTGGCGTAACGCCGTTTCGGCGCACCCAAGGAGATCTTGCACACTGGTCGCATCCCTTGGGCTGAGCGAGACGCCGAAAGTCAGGCGAACCCGTAACGCTTTGCCGCGCACGGTGACTGGATCTTGGCAAACCCGCTGGATTTTATTCACGGCCATGATCGCCTGTCCCTGGGTCCGCAGTTTTGGCAGTAGCAACGAGAAATCCGCCGAGCCGAGTCGCCCAAGGCAATCCGCTTCGCGTAGACAAGTTTGAATTCGGCTCGCTATCTCCAGCATGATCAGTTCGGTTACGCGATGACCGAACTCGATCGAAAAATCCCGGTGTTGTTGCAGGTTGATGACGATTAGCGCCGCAAGCCCCTGCGCTTCGCCCGCCGCGCCGAACTGACGATTCAGTTCGGCGAAAAACTCCGAACGTTTAAGCGGAATAGGGCGTTGGGAGGAAGTTAAATCCTCAGAGATAGTAGTCATCGGGATGCACGTTGTGGGTGCCAGGCTCTAGACATTTCTGGATATGCAGCGCCTGCCCCTCGTCATCTTCGTTTTCGGTCATCAAATCGCGTTTGTACGGGGTCGTTAACTCGGCTTTCGCGTGATCGAGAACCACTAGGATTCGCGGTCGTAAGCGGCGCGCCCGGTTCTGGCCAATGATAATTCCGACTTCGCCGTTGCTAAGCTCAACCAAGGTGCCGACCGGGTAGACCCCCAGAGTTTGAATGAATTGTTCAATGAGCTCGTCCTGGAACAAGGTGTTGCGATAACGATACAAGGATTTAATCGCGTCATGCGGCGAGATGCTCGGGGCATGCGGGCGGGTCGAAGTGACGGCGTCGAAGAAATCAACGATGCCCGCCATCCGACCGAACAACGGGATCTCGCCCCCTTTGAGTCGTTTAGGGTAGCCGGTGCCGTCGAAGCGCTCGTGATGGGTGGCGATCATCGCAATTGATTGCGGTGTGATGCCTGGGCAACCGTCCAAGAGATCGAGGCTATGGCCCACATGCATTTTGATAACGGCGAATTCCGCGGGTACCAACTAGCCGCGTTTCTCTAGGAGCGCTTTAGGTAGTTTGATTTTACCTAAGTCGAAGAGCATGGCCCCTAATGCCAGCTCGTGGATTTGGGCTGGCGGAAGGCCGAGTTGCCGGCCAAACGCGATCGCGTAGGCTGCGCAATGAATCGAATGGCTGTAAGTGTAGGAGTCCTGCCTACGCATTCTATTTAGTAGCAGGAAAGCGTCCGGATTGCGCAGCATGCTGCGCTCCATCTCAGATACAGTCGCAGAGACGGCTTCGAGTTCGGGCTTTTGGCCCGCGGCGGCGGTACTGAAGATTTCGTTGACTGCCTGCGCAACCGCCGTGCGTACTTGTTTGGCAACTCCAACTTCATCCTTCAGTTCGGTTTCGTGCTGATAAACGACCTGGGGACGGGGCAGCGGAACAGCGGCGACTCCAGGCGGTAACGGAGCCGCGCCGCCCATCTCGGTACTCGGCGGCGTAGTACCCTTTTCGGCGTCGATATACACGAATTGGCAAAATTCGCGCAGCTTCTTAATTTGAATGTCTTGTTCGAACAGAAAACCTTGAAACGGGAACGGCGTATCCGTCCACGGCCGGTCCAGTCGGGCGACATACATGCCCTTGCCGACTTGGTTTACTGGCAATTTTATTTCCACCATCGGGTAGCGTTCCTCGCAATATTCGCCTGACCAACGCGTCTGGCGTGAAGCTTACGGCAAAGCGGATCGCCGCGTTAGGGGTGGGCCGCGGCGATTCCCGACCTACAGGAGATATTCCTGTGAATGTCTGTGGCCACGTAGCGCACTTGCCGAGTACTTAAGGTTGTCGATCTACTGGCCGTTAAGTGTTTGACCGATTATAAATAGAGTGTTTTCTGAATGAGCACGATAAACCCCCTTACGAATTCCGAAACGGTCGAGGATAAGCAAGCCCACACCACGACCGTTAGCAAATTTGCGCAACTTCAACGTGTGCTCGTCAAACTAGTGTTTTCCTTTTGTGGCCGTACTCCCGATATCGATCAACGCTTGATGTGTCTAGCGGCAACACTTAAGCGCGTTCCACGGTGCTTCGCGGCGATCACCGAGATTGAAGACATCGTCGCGCAGCTACTAGTCACCGAGTCAGCTAATAAAAGCCCGACGTTTTCCGCACGCGAAGTTGTAGAACTTCTAGGCCAGCTCCAGTTTGAAGGCGAGGCGCCCGTCGCACGATCCTTGCAGCGACGCTTAAGCGAGGTCACCACACTGGTCGAGTTGAATCGGTTGATCCGCGAAGCTGGAGACTTGATCAATCAGCAGCTAAAAACGAGCGCGCCCGCGGCGACCACCAGTAGATCGGTGCAACAAGAAGAACCCTTGTCGCGCTTACTTGGGGCGCTGAAAACGAGCGGCGCTCTGACGGATGCATTGCAGCAGCTGCGGAGTCGGGCTGAATATGCACAAAGTCACGGCTCGTGGCTCGAAGCCGCCGAGGAAGCAGCTGCAACGCTGTCTAGTGCGCTAGCCATCGAATCCGTAGATGCCGGCGTCGACGAAATAGAATTGGCCCGTCAGCCACTTTTACGATTTCTTGATTCGTTGCAAGGCAATGAGGCCGAGCGCGAAGAATTGTCAGCGGCGCGCGCCCAATTAAGCGCGGCGCGAGGCCCGACCGAAATCATCATCGCAGCGCGTGCCCTCGGCGGTGTCCTCAGAACCCAGCGCGCGAGCCTGGAACTCGTCCAAAAAGAACTGAGCGGCTTTATCAGTACGGTCGCCCTTAGGATTGAAGAGTTTCGCAGTCAACTTAACCGCAGCGGTGATACGCACAGAGCGTCGGTATTAGGCGCGGTCGAGATCCATTCCGTAATGCAATTCCACATGGGTCAAATTAAAGAGCGCGTGGTTGACGAATCGGAAATCTCTCTTTTGAAGTCCTTTGTTCTCGATGAACTAAATCAGCTAGAGACCGTGGTCAGCGAGAAAACAAAAGTACAGAGCGAACGGCACAAGGATGCTTGCGAACGGGTGACTGGCACCTTGCAGCGACTGGCTGAACTTGAATCAGACGTTGCTAACTTGCGGCATGAACTTGAAGAGCAACACACCCTGAGACTGATCGATCCGTTGACCGGTGTTTACAACCGACTCGGGTACCTCGATGGCATCGCGCGGGAGTATGCGCGATGGAAGCGTCAAGGCGGTGCGCTCTCGCTCGCGATTTTCGATCTGGATCACTTCAAGCAGGTTAACGATCGCTTTGGCCATGCGGCCGGTGACAAAGTGCTTACCTCTTTTGCCGCGCTATTACGTAAGCATGTGCGCGGTAGTGATCTCATTTGCCGCTTCGGTGGCGAAGAATTCGTGTTACTGATGCCAGAGACTGAACTCGAAGGTGCGGCGTTGTTGTGCGAAAAATTGCGGAAGGTGCTCGCCGACAGACAGTTTCGGTTCAAGGACACTCCAGTGCCGGTCACGATCTCATGCGGGTATGCGATGTTTCGCGGCGAAGATTCGGTCGACGAGGTGTTCGAGCGAGCCGATAGCGCGCTTTATCGCGCGAAGGATCTTGGCCGCAACCGTTGTTGCGCCGAGCAAGCATAAGACTGGTAGCATTGCCTAGCGGGATCGCGAACCCGTCACGCGATCGGTGGTTTCCCCCAAACTTAATAGCTGAGCGCAATTAGGCACTACTTGATGCTCGGCAGGGCGCAGCGCCGGTGGGGCAACTCGTGCTGGTCGATTGACCGGAGGGTGTGTTAGCGTCAGCCCCGGCTTTCCGCCATTTTCCACTTGGGAGGTTTCCAATGACTACTGCATTACCGGGCTTCGCACTCTCGCGGCATCATCACATCACTTTATGCACTGGTGACGCCCAGGAAGACTATGATTTTCATACCAAGGTTTTAGGCTTGAAGATCGTCAAAAAGACCTTGCTCTACGACGGTGCGGTGCCGATCTATCACCTCTATTATGGCAACGACATGGGCACCGAAAGCTCGTTAGTTACAAGTTTTCCCTGCCGGCACACGGGGGCGAAAGCGCAGCGCGGCTCAGGCCAGATTACGTATTTCAGTTTGTCGGCGCCGATTTCGTCATTGTCGTTTTGGAAAGCGCGCCTGGAGCAGCATGGCATTGCGGTTCGCGAAGACGATCGCCTCGGCGAACGTTGCCTGGATTTCAAGCATCCCTGCGGCATCGACTACACCATCACGGGGGTCGCGGACGACACCCGTGCGCCGCATTCGACGGGACCTGTCCCCGCCGACCTTATGCTCCGTGGCACCCACGCGATCTGTTCGTCGATTCGCGACTTGGAAGCGATGGATGAGTTCATGCAAAGAGGTTGGGGTGGAACCCGGGTCGCCGATGATCGCAATTACGTTCGCTACCAACTCGGCGCTGGCGGTAGCGGAAGTTATGTTGATTTCGTGATCGAGCCGTCGCGTAAACCGGGCAGTTGGACATTGGGCGAAGGTGCGGTTCACCACATGGCGTTTCAAGTTGAGACACATGCCGAACAGAACGCGATCAAGGCGTTTCTTGAAGGGATGGGATACACCGATACGTCGGATGTTAAGGATCGCGGGTACTTTGATTCGATCTACGTGCGCACGCCCGGCGGCAGCTTGTTCGAAGCCACGGTCTCGCATAAACCCAGTTTTACCTGCGATGAAACCGCGGAACGCCTAGGGCAAGAGGTGATGGTCTCCCCGCAGTTCAAGGATAGCCGCGAGGCCCTGGTCGCGCAGCTCGGCGTATTACGCGATTAGTCAGCGCTGGGGTCGAGCCCCGGGAATAACACTTCGGTGAATCCGAAGCGGGTGAAATCCTGCACCCGCATCGGATACAAAATCCCGTCGAGGTGGTCGCACTCGTGCTGCACCACGCGTGCATGAAATCCTTCTACGGCGCGATCGATCGCGGCACCACCAGCGTCGAAACCGGTATACCGCAAACGCGCAAAGCGCGGCACGACCCCGCGCAAGCCGGGGACCGATAAACACCCTTCCCAGCCGTCTTCGAGGGTATCGTCCAACCGTTCGAGCACCGGGTTAATTAACACCGTCTCGGGGACTAGGGGTGCCTCTGGGTAGCGCACATTCTGTTGGGCATAACCAAACACCACGACCCGTAAGCCGACGCCGATCTGCGGCGCGGCGAGGCCGGCGCCGTTAGCGCCGTGCATGGTATCGAATAGATCATCCAATAACGCCAGCAAGCCCGGCGTATTGAATTCTCGTACGGGTTCGGCGACCGCTAGAAGTCGGGGATCACCCATCCGTAAAATTTCGCGTTTCATTGTTACGGTTCCTTATTTGCGGTGCGCGTAGCGCCGAATGCATTTTATTCGATAGGATAACGCCTCCTACGCCGTCTCGACAGGTAGAAAACCTATGGCCACCATTTTCGATGTCGTATTCCAAGGCCAACTCGTGAGCGGTGCCGATCCCGCGCAGGTTCGCGCCAATCTCGCGAAATTTTTCAAAGCGGATACGGCCCGGATTGAGGCGTTATTCTCGGGTCAACCTACCGTGATTAAAAAGGCAGTCGATGAAGCGACGGGCCACAACTACCAAGCCGCCCTAGCCAAGGTAGGCGCAGTCGTCACCTTGGTTGCCGTAGCTGGCGAGGTGGTGCCGGCGGTACCGACAAACCTCTCCAGCCCACCCACCCCCGCAGCACCAGCTCCAGTCGCGTTCGCAGTGCCTTCCGCGCCTCCCATGACGATCGCCGAGCCAGGCGTTTTGTTGGTCGAGCCTACCGTCTTCGCGGCAGCGAATTTCGATACGACGGCGCTGACATTGGCGGAAGTTGGTGTGACGTTAGTCGAGCCTGCCGTGGTGGTACCGCCGCAATTCGATTTAAGCGAGCTGAAACTCGACCCCCCCCCGGGCACTATCTTGGTCGAACCAGTACCGGTGCCACCTGCGCAAATAGATACCAGTGCATTGTCACTGGTGAGTAATTAAATGTTCGGTGGCCTCACGGCGGCAGGTGTGCCAGCAGTGCCGCCGGATTATCAAACCCAAACATCGGACTTCGATACGCGGCGAGTACGGTGAGTCGAGAGCCAATACGTCGATAGGGAAAGTACGCCTGCGGAAAAGCCGGACTGATCGACATCATCATGAATAAGTACTGGCACCGCCCATTCCGGATAACTCGTTCTAATTCGCGATTCGACAGTGTGAAGGCAGGCAGGCCATCAACCTGCACTTCGGTATACAGCGCGACCAACGCAGGCTTTGTCGCCAGCAGACAGGCATCCTTCGGTACCCGGGCCTGCTGTCGGACATCCTGCAACGCTTCAATTAGAGCGCGTTGGTAAGCGAGATTGGTAAAAGCCAGAACAGGGTCGGATAAATACCATGCACGCGTACGCAAATAGGGCTGGTAACCTGAGTCCTCGGGTGGCGCTGCGAGGCGCGCTTGTACTAGCAGTGCGAACGGGATGACCGCGGCGAGAAGTAACGCCATCAAGACGGCATATCCTGCTCGCGAAAACGACTCGCTAAGCGCAAGAGTACCGACCGCGCCTTGCAACAAGGCCACTGGCAATATCGGATACAGCAGGCGCTCGTATTCGACCGGATATGGCCAGATGAGGAGCAGCGTGAGATAGGCGGGTACGTAAAGGCCGTCGAAAGCACCCGTGCGAAGTCGATGCACGGTGCCGAGCACGCAGAAAATCGCGAGTATCAACGGAACTAGCGGGAAAAATCCGGGTTGCCCGATTTCGCCGAAACAACCAAGCCATGCGATCTGCAGCTGTAACAGGTTATTGGTGAGCTGCCCGACGATGCTATTTCCGGCATAGCTGCCGAGCAAATCGCTTACGTAGGTCCCGCTTCCCGAATGAAAGGCGCTCCACAACACGATCGGTGCAATGACAACTAGTCCGTAACGCCAGCCACCGGGTGGATGTGTGAAGACCAACCACAACACGAAACTAGCGCAGAGCGTCAGGCCAAAGGTGCGCGTAAAGTAAGCGCCAGTGACCGCAAGTGCGGCGAGTAGCAGCGGAACGGGTCGCTCACGAGCGTTGATGACCAGCGCAATGGCCCCCACCGACAGCAGTAAGTACAGATGCTCGCTGTGGAGATCGAGACCTTCAAGTAAGGTTACACGGCACCCTGCGAACAGAATGACTAAGGCCAGCGCCTTGTTCGCGGTGAGGCCGAGTCTTCGACCACATTGATAGAGGACGACTAACGCGCCCAGCAGAATACCCGCGGTGATTCGATGGGCGCTAAGCACCGATTCTCCACCACCGAAGATCGCCAGCACCCAGGGATAGAGCGGGGGATAGAGACTCCTTTGCGCGACTTGCGCGGCTGGGAGCAACGGCTCGCTATAGGGCGAAAAGAAATTGGCAGTCAGCCAGTAGGTGGCATCGTCACCGCCAGTTCCGGCCAGGACTGTGCCATTACTCCAGCTGTAGAAAAACAGCCCTACCAGCGCGGCTGCAAGTAACCTGAAGCTACTGGCGTAGGTCACGGCGGCTGGTTTGTTAGTGCGCTAGCACCAAGAAAATCGAAGGCGGTGGCAGCCATCGGCGCGGATTATTCCGAAGCAGCAAGCGTGAACCCCAGGCTCATTAATTTACGACAGATCGCGAGCGTGTTTTTTGAGATCTCCCAGCTCGACGTAATCGAGGGCGCCAATTTCCGTGCCTAATAAAAATACGCGTGGCGCGGCACCAGCTTCAAAAGCTTCCTGCCAACGCGGCGCGCACAAACACCAGCGATCGCCTGGATTCAGCCCTGGGAAGCCGAACTCTGGATGGGCAGTGGAGAGATCGTTGCCAGCTTCGCGGGAAAAGGCGAGAAACTCGCGAGTTAATTCGACGCAGACCGTGTGACTGCCGACGTCTTCGTCGCCGGTACGACAACAACCGTCGCGATAGAAACCGGTGAGCGGATCGAAGGAGCAGGGTACGAGCGGTTCGCCGAGTACGTTGAGCGCTTGCGATTCAGCCATGGGAAAGTTTTTGTCTTGGGGATGGGCCGACTGTCGGCGAGCGCCGCTGAACTGTCAAGCAGGGCCGGCACCGCGCGAGTCGGTGGCGCTTTGCGACTTGCGACCGCGAGTACCGGCGAATTAGGCGAGAAGCGTAGCGGGTACCGAGGTCTTCACGCCTACGCCGGTCGTGAATACCAAGTGGCGACGACCCCAACCACACAACCAAACATCACATAGTACGCCGCCGCGAGCGGATCGCCGGTGACGCCAATTAGCCAGGTCACGAAGAATTGCGCAAAACCCCCAAACAGCATCACCGCCATGTTATAGGCGAGTGAGAGTCCGGTTGAACGGACACTGGTTGGGAACTGTTGCGCGACGGCGGTGGACAACGGCCCGTAGTAAATCCCAAGCACACTGCACAGGAGTACCTGCATGATCAGCAAATTTGCAAAGCTCGGCGCTAGGTGGGTGCGTTGAAACAAGGGATATAGCAGAACTAGCAACAGCAGCGACCCGCACAGCATGATCGGACGACCGCCGATGCGATCCGACAACCGGCCGCAAACGAGCACCATCACCGATAAGCACAGGAGTGCGACGACCTGGATCTTAAACGCATCCGCCAATGGAATGCTAAGCTGAGTCAGCGCGAAAGTTGGCATGTAGACCAACAGCACGTAGTAGGTAATGGTGCCGCAAATGATCAGTCCGAAGCTCACTAAAACCGCGCGCATGTTTTGCAGCAACATGGCAACGAGAGGGAGTTGTGCCGCCGAAGTTTTCTGGTTCTCGACAAACTCGCCGGTCTCCTCAAGGTGACGGCTGATGTACAGACCGACTGGCCCAACCAACAAACCAACGATGAACGGCAATCGCCAACCCCAGCTATCGAGTTGTTCAGGATTTAAGCCGACTGTTACGAAGAGACCCGCGAGCGCGCCGCCCAGTGCGGCTAGCGCGAGCCCCAGTTGTTGTAGTGAGCCATACCAGCCGCGCTGATTCGGTGGTGCTATTTCGACCAGGAACGATGTCGCAATCGCAAACTCACCACCGGTTGCGAAACCCTGGAGCAAACGCGCGAGGACCATGATAATCGGCGCGCCAATCCCAATCGCGGCGTAAGGCGGTGCGACCGCGATCAACAACATTGCAGCGGTCATCAATCCCATGATTAATTGCAAGGCCGCTTTGCGACCGTGTCGATCGGCATACGCCCCTAGCACAATCCCTCCGATCGGTCTCATGAAGAACCCTACACCGAAAGTCGCGGTGGCTTTGAGCAAGGCGAGGAACTCGTCGCCGCTGGGAAAGAACAAGCGTGAAATGATCACGGTTAGAAAGCCGAAGACGACGAAGTCGTACCATTCAAGCGCGTTCCCAATAACGGCAGCGGCGACTTGTTTATTGCGTGACGCGGGCATGCGCTAACCCTGAACTTGCGAAGCGCGCAGTGTAGCGGGAAATTTGTCGCGAGTGGGTACGCTACCAGTGTGGTTCCAGCGGGAGCGCTCGATCGGCGCTCGCCACCCGACACAAACATCTAGATAATCCTAGGATGCAGCGATTTCTGGTTGGACACGGCGAAGGTGGAACGGGCGAGCAGCTCGTTGAGCGTTGTTTGGCGCAAATCGGCGAGCTGCCCGAAGCCGTGAATTTCGGTTTCGTGTATGCGACTGATGCGCTCGCAACCGAGCTGGGGGCGATCCTTACGAAGTTGCGGCAACGCACGGGCATTGCGCATTGGACCGGAACCGTCGGCGTCGGCATTAGCGCCACCAGCCAGGAATACTATGAGCAGCCCGCGCTTGCAGTCATGTTGGCCGCGTTTCCCGTCGAATCGTTCAAAGTCATCCCGACCCTTAGCTCAAATACCAAAGCCTTCATGCACGATGCCAGTAGCTGGCTGGCCGACGACGAATTTCATTTTGGGCTGCTCCATGCCGATCCGACAAACCAAAGATCGCTGCAATTGATGAACGATCTTGCGGCCCAGGTGGCAGGCGCGTTTTTTGTCGGAGGACTCACGTCGTCGCAGGGTCTGCACGCCCAAATCGCGAATGGCGTCAGTGCAGGGGGAATTTCGGGCGTGTTATTTTCGAGCAAGGTTCCAGTGGTTACGAGCCACACCCAGGGTTGTACCCCTATTGGGATTAGTCATCGCATAACGCGGTGCGAGCGAAATGTGCTGATTGAACTCGATGGTCGGCCAGCATTAGAGGTCTTCAAGGAAGACGTTGGTCAAGTCATTGCCAATGATTTACAACGCGCCAGCGGTTACATCTTCGCCGGGTTTCCGATCGCGGGCTCCGACACTGGTGATTACTTGGTGCGAAACCTGATGGGGATCGATCTCGAACGCAAGCTGGTCGCCGTAGCGGAATTGCTAACTTCCGAGAGCGAAATCATGTTCTGTCGTCGCGATGGTAACAGCGCGCGCGAAGATCTCCTGCGCATGCTCCGAGATTTGAAACGTCGCATGGGGCCCACTCCGAAAGGTGCGGTGTACTATTCGTGTCTCGGGCGGGGGAGACAGCAGTTTGGTGAGCAGTCGGCAGAATTGAAGTTTATTCAAAGTGAGCTGGGGGATCTTCCGCTCGTCGGTTTCTTCGCCAATGGTGAGATTTTTCACAATCGACTCTATGCCTATACCGGCGTGCTGACGATTTTTTGTTGAGCGCACCTCTAAAAATCCGCTGAAGATGCGCTGGCCGCGTTGCAAGCGAACTCAGAATGCTCATTGACTACGTGTAAACTCCGCTTTCCCGCCCGCTTGCGCGTTGCCAGCGTCTTGATCGAATATATAGAGGTGCCCTTGAGTTCATGATTCCATTTTCAATTCTGGATCTCGCGCCGGTCACGGAAGGAAAGACCCCTGCGGATGCCTTCCGCAACACTTTGGATCTCGCGCAGCACGCCGAAACCTGGGGCTATCACCGCTACTGGCTGGCTGAACACCACAACATGCCCGGGATCGCGAGTGCAGCGACCTCGATCGTCATAGGCCATGTTGCCGGGGGCACTAAAACCATCCGGGTCGGTGCCGGCGGTGTGATGCTGCCGAATCACTCACCCTTGGTGATCGCGGAGCAGTTCGGCACATTGGAATCGCTGTTTCCCGGCCGCATCGATCTCGCCTTAGGCCGCGCACCTGGAAGCGACATGGTGACCGCGCGTGCGTTGCGCCGTGATTCGTTAACCAGCGCCGAACGATTTCCGCAAGACGTTCAGGAATTACAGGCCTACTTTGGAACAGTACGCAACGATCAGGCCGTGCAGGCAGTGCCCGGCGGTGGTCTTCACGTGCCTGTGTGGATATTGGGGTCGAGTCTATTTGGCGCACAGCTCGCGGCGGCCTTGAGCCTGCCGTTCGCGTTCGCGTCGCACTTCGCGCCGGACGCCCTAATGCCGGCGATCGAAGTGTATCGACGGCACTTCCAATCTTCCGCCGCGCTCACCAAGCCCTATGTGATGCTAGGGACCAATGTGTTCGCCGCATCCAGCGATGAAGAAGCACGGCTACTGTTTACGTCGCTGCAGCAGCAGTTCACGAATTTGTTCCGCGGGACGCCCGGCAAATTGCGTCCTCCGCTCGAGAACATGGACAGCTATTGGTCACCGGCCGAGAAAGCTGGAGTCGATCGCGCGATGATGTATGCCTGCGTAGGCTCGAAGGCGACCGTGCGCGAGCAACTGGCAGCATTTATTGCGATGACGCAAGCCGACGAGCTTATCGTTGGTGCGCAGATTTACGATCACGAGGCACGCTTACGCTCCTTTGAAATCGTCGCCGAAATTGCACGGACATAACGCGGTTTACCGGCTGGTGAGCAGTAGCAACTCAGACAACTGCCGAATCGTGTAATCCGGTGTAACGGTCGCACGGCCGCTTTGCAAGGGTGGTTCGATTCCCTCGTTAATTATCAGCGCGGTATGCATGCCAATCGCATTCGCGCCTTCGATATCGTGTTCCGGCGAGTCTCCCACGAACAGCACTTCGTGCGCGGCGAGCCCAGATTTTTCCAGACAGAGTTCAAA
This sequence comes from Gammaproteobacteria bacterium, assembly GCA_009692265.1. Lineage (GTDB taxonomy): Bacteria > Pseudomonadota > Gammaproteobacteria > CAIKBL01. The sequence continues at coordinate 10,648 of SHZM01000020.1, read as the reverse complement.
AAAACGCCGATGCGGTTTGCATGATTGCGCTTCTTCCGAACTTGTCCAATGGTCAAGCAAATGCTCGAAACCATCACGCGCGATGATCGGCGCCAGCATGTCGTCGTCGATATTCGAGGCGAGCGACAGATACAGGCCATTTTTTCTCAGCGCGGCGAGGGTCGCATGGCAGTCCGCCTTTACTTCCAAGCAATCTCGAAGCCGGGTGAGGTGCTCATGCAAGTACCACGTCTCGACCGCGGAGGAGATCGGGTAGTCGAGCAACGCGAAACACCGCGCAAACGTCTCATAAAAAAAATCGCGATGGAGATAGTAGTCCTTGCTCGCGTAGGTCGCGGTGAGTTCTTGCACGGCTTGTGCGTACGCACCCTTGACCGCCGGGATATCGTGCGCGGCTCCAAGTTTCTCCGCCGCTTCGAGGAGCAGCGGCGCGTGAACACGATTGACATTGTGGTAGCTCACGAGCGTACCGCCCAGGTCGAAGAAAATGCCTTTAATCATAGAATCCTAAAGTAAACGGGTTACCACTTCGGTGGTGTCTTTGGAAAGAGAAGGCGTGTTACGGACCTGTTCAAGCGCCGCCTGCGCATGGTGTTGGCGAGCGGGATCGAATTTCCGCCAGCGATCAAACGCGCGGGTGAGACGGGCCGCGATCTGCGGGTTGATCGGATCAAGTGCGAGGATCTGTTCCATCGCGAAGCGATAGCCGCTGCCGTCGGCGGCATGAAAGCCGGCATGATTCGACTGGCAGAACGCACCGATCAGCGCGCGGACCTTGTTCGGATTGGTCAGCGAGAACGCTTCGTGACCTAGTAAGCGCCGGACGTCATTCAAGGTACCCGGCAGCCTCGAGGTAGCCTGCACCGTCAACCATTTGTCGACCACCAAGGGTTCGTTACGCCACTTCGCATAGAAGGCCGTTAACGCTTGCGCGCGTTCGGAACAGTCGGTGTTAGCAAGGGCGCTCAGGGCGGCGATTGCGTCCGTCATATTGTTCGCGTTCGTGAAATGGCTGAAGCAACGCTGATATATCGCGGGTTCTTCCAGTTCCATAAGGTAGCCGAGGCATAGATTCCGCAGCGCGCGCCGCCCGGCTGTGACAGGTTCTGGGTCGTACAGGCCGCGTACTTCATAATGTTGATATCCCTGCTCAAATGCCCCGCGCAATTCGCACGCCAATGCTTTCCTCAACGAGGTGCGCATCGCCAATAGGGCGTCGGGATCCACCACCTCCATCTGCTCGGCGAGTGTGCTGGCACCGGGCAAGGACAGCGCTTCGGCGGCAAACGCCGGATCGACTTCCGCATCACCCAGGAGGCGACCACAGGCGGCGACGAAGGTGGACGAAAATTCAGGCGTGCGACCAGCGCGATAGGCATCCACTCCACGCAGCAACACAGTGCTCGCCAGGCGCTGTCCTGCTTCCCATCGATTGAATGGATCACGATCGTGCGCCATTAAATTCGCCAGTTCATCATCACTATAGTCAAAGAGTAGATTCACAGGTGCCGAGAAGCCGCGCAGCAACGACGGCACTGGTTGCTCGGAGAGATTCTCAAAAACTAAGGTCTGCTCGATATCCTCAAGGACAAAAACCTGGTGTTCGGCACCCATGATCGGGGCACCCATACGATCGAGTAGTCCGAGCGCGATGGGGATTGGGAACGCGTGTTGCGCTGGAGCCGTCGAGCAGCTCTGGGTGAATCGCAAGCTATAGCGCGCGAGCGCAGCATCGTAATGCGCACTCACCCGAACCGTCGGGGTGCCAGCTTGGTCATACCACTGCTGCATTTTGGTGAGATCGACGTTAGTCGCATCCTGCATCGCGCGTACAAAATCCTCGGTACACACCGCGTGACCATCGTGTCGAGCGAAATAAAGGTCCATGCCACACCGAAAGCCGTCGGCACCCAACAAGGTATGGATCATCCGCACGACTTCGGCGCCTTTGTTGTACACGGTCGCGGTGTAGAAGTTGCTGATTTCCATGTAGGCGGCTGGTCGCACCGGATGGGCCATCGGTCCCGCATCTTCCGGAAACTGAGAGGCGCGCAGGCTACGCACCTCTTGAATGCGTTGCACGGCGTGCGAGTAGCGATCACCACCGTACTGTTGATCCCGAAATACCGTCAGTCCTTCCTTTAAGCTCAGTTGAAACCAATCGCGACAGGTAACCCGGTTACCGGTCCAGTTATGAAAGTACTCGTGCGCAATCACGCGGTCTAACATCATGTAGTCGTAATCCGTCGCGAGATCGGCGCGCGCGAGCACGTACCTGGTGTTGAAAATATTAAGACCTTTGTTTTCCATCGCGCCCATGTTGAAATCGGATACCGCGACGATCATGTATTGATCGAGATCGAGTTCCAGCCCGAACACACTTTCATCCCAACGCATTGCCGATTTCAGCGCGCTCATCGCGAAGCTGCATTGATCGAGGCGTCCAGGTTCGACGAAAACGAATAATTTAACTTCCCGCCCGGACCCAGTGGTGTAGCGATCTTCCAACACGTCCAGCTTGGCGGCGACCATAGCGAAGAGGTAGGACGGTTTCGGGAAAGGGTCGACCCACCGCGCCCAGTGTCGCCCATCCGGCGCGTCGCCAGCGGCCGTTTGATTCCCATTGGATAACAGGTTCGAAAAGCGGGCTTTATCCGCCTGAATGGTCGTCGTATAGCGCGACATCACGTCAGGTCGGTCTAAAAAATAGGTAATCCTGCGGAACCCTTCTGCTTCACATTGCGTGAAATAGCCATCACGCGAAGCGAATAAACCCATCAGCTGGGTGTTTTTTTCGGGGTAGATCCAGACCACTGTGGTGAGCACGAAGCGCTCGGGAACGTCCTCAATCCACAGGTGCTCGTGGTCTACGCGATAAGCGGCGGGCAGCAGTGGGCGCCCGTCGATGGCAATTTCGCGTAATTCCAAGCCAGCGCCGTCGAGCATTAGGGTGGGGTTCGGGTTTGCCGGGTTGCGTGCGAGTTCCAGCCGCGCGCGTACTTCCGTGTGGTCAGCGCGCAAATCGAAGTGTAGTTCGACTGTCCCGATTAAATACTCGGGTGGCCGGTAGTCCTTTAAGTAGATCGTGGGCGGAGTCGGATTCAGCATCGCGGCCACAGTATAAGCAACCTAGGTCGAGAGTGTGATAACGGTCGCCGAGCACACCTACCGCTGTTGCTAGATTTAAGGCAGGAGCGAGCCGAGGATAGCTGTTTGCGACTCAAGCAAGGCTTGGGCGGAAAGCGCCGAAGCCTCACAGGACGTAATTGACTTCAAAATGCCAAGTTTTAGCGACAGGTTTGGCGCTCGCCTCTCGGCGGCTAGGCCGGCGGCTTCATTCAACTCGCGACAGGTCTCAATGATCAGGATTTCGGCCGCAAGCAGCGAGATAGGATCGCGGCTTAGCGAAAACTCGAACTCCTGCGCGCCGATCAGTTGATCGAGCATGGCGTTCTGTAAACGAAACACGCCTTCCGCGTACGTGCGAAACTCCTCGGTACTACGGGTGACCGGTTCCCCATCAGGCCCTCTAACAGTGACGCCTGAACAGCCCGAAACGCATGCGATGACTGCCAAGGCCAACCAAAATTTTAGGTAAGCACGAGGTACTCCTTAATTTAAGTTTAGGACTCACTACAGTTCTTAGTTCGGTTGGACTCGGAATTCCGGTAATTTCTCCACGTAACAGCCAGGCGAAGCAGTGTTTTTCAATTGCACAGCCTACCGACGTCGGCAGCGCCAGTCCCACGACCTGATTCCAGTCAAGGCGGAATGCCCAACTCGCGTCTATGCTTCTAACGAGAGGGTGCACGCGCGGGGTATGACGATCTGGATCTGGACGCCGCCGCCAGTACCCCGGCGCATCCCGCTTAACGGTCGTGAGTCGGTGACTGGGAGAAGCGTATGGCAAACCTAGCAGTGTTGTATTCAGGATCGCCGGAAGAACACCCGGCGGTGAAATTCACCGCGGCGTTAGCAGCGGCACTTCGAGTACCCGCGGAGAGCCGGTTTATGGCCGGCGTACGCGCGATCATCGGCCCCGAACAATGGCGTGAGTACCAAACCATTCTGGGGCTTGAAGGCTTCGCGAATGCACGCCCGATCTTCGACGAGCAATTTCAGAGCCTGTTGACAGAGAGACTGCGCAACGCCGAGGCCGAATTAGCTAAACTGCCGGAGGCTGGCAGCTTTGCGCGAGGACCCGCGATTGAACTCTTGCATATGCCGGAAACGACGTTCGCGACATTCGGATTTACCTATGATCTGCTGCTAGCCAGTTTTGACGCCGATCCGGTTATCCCAGAATTGCTGATTGGGCAGACGCTGATACGTGGCGGCGGTCCAATAGCCTTGATTAAGGAAGCTCCGCACTTTGAAAAATTTTCCGACAGCACAGTGATAGTCGCATGGAAGCCGCTAGCCGCCGCGAAGCGTGCACTGCAAAACGCACTACCGCTTCTACGGGTCGCAAAGCGCGTATGCGTCGTAACGGCGAACGAATACGGCGAATCCGCGATGAACCCAGACGCGAGCGCGGTGGCGCTGTATCTAAGCGCTTGTCACCAGATACGGGCAACGCCGCATATGCTGCCGTCGGCCGATAGCCCCGAGGCCCAGCTCACTGAGTTTTACCGCGAGGTTGGTGCCGATTTAATGGTGATGGGTGGTTACTCGCATTCGCGCTTGAAGGAACTCTTATTCGGCGGGTTTACGCAGTATTTTACCGAGAAGAAGGTCTGCAATTTATATCAGGCGCATTGACTCTGCAGCTCCTCGAGTCACCCGACTCAGGCTAGTCGCGGGTCTGATTCTCTCGTCTGACCTACCGCGACCTGCCGGCGCTTGCAGGGCCGGATAAAACTCGTCACGCTTCGCGCCCTCATCGGGATCCAGTCCAGCCTTTCGAACTTTTCCAGGGGTATTTGTCCATGGCCAACGTTGCTACGTCCGGCTTGTCGCAACAATATACGACCTTCAACGGTCGTCTGGTTTTCGTCGGATTTGGGAGTATTGGGCAAGGAGTGTTACCGCTCATCCTGCGGCACATCGGTGGTCTCGCGCCGACGCGAATTACGATCGTAACGGCTGATATCGCGGGCCAGGCGGAAGCCGCGCGGTACGGTATCGCGTTCAAGCTAGAGCCGTTAAACCAACAGAACTATCGCTCAGTGCTAGATCCGTTGCTCGGCCCGGGCGATTTCTTGTTAAACCTGTCGGTCGATGTGTCGAGCGTGGCCTTGATCGATTACGCCGCCACGCGCGGTGCGCTGTACCTCGATACCTGCATCGAGCCGTGGCTGGGTGGCTACACCGATCCGGGTATACCACCCTCCGCGCGCTCGAACTATGCGCTGCGCGAATCCGCGCTTGCATTACGTCAAACGCGCGCGGGTAACACTACAGCGGTGATTACCCACGGCGCGAACCCGGGGCTGGTGTCGCATTTTGTGAAGCAGGCGCTGATCAACATTGCCTGGGATCTCGGGCTCGATAGTGTCGAGCCGACGTCACGGGCCGACTGGGCGGCGTTGGCCGCACAGCTAAACGTTAAGGTCATCCATATCGCCGAGCGCGATACGCAAACACCGAGTGTTCCGAAAGCGGTCGGCGAATTTGTGAATACCTGGTCAGTCGATGGTTTTGTCAGCGAAGGTTCCCAACCTGCTGAACTCGGCTGGGGCACACACGAGAAGCAATTACCCGCGGATGGTCGGCGACATGAAGTTGGGTGCGGCAGCGCGATCTATTTGAACCGTCCAGGGGCGAGCACTCGGGTCCGCAGTTGGACCCCAAAAGCGGGGCATTACCATGGGTTTCTGATTACCCACGGCGAATCGATTTCTATTCCGGCTTATTTCACGGTGCGCGACGGCGAAACGGTCGCGTATCGACCCACGGTCCACTACGCCTACCACCCCTGCGATTCCGCTGTGTTGTCTGTCCACGAATTCGCCGGCCGCAATTGGCATCTGCAAGACCGCAAGCGAATCTTGATGGACGAGATCATCCACGGTATCGACGAACTCGGGGTGCTGCTCGCCGGTCACGCGAAGAATGCGTATTGGTTCGGTTCGCAGTTATCGATCGACGAGGCCCGCGCGCTCGCGCCCTACAACAGCGCGACGAGTCTGCAGGTCACCGTGGCGGTGCTGTCCGGAATGATCTGGGCGATCGAGAATCCGCACCGTGGCATCGTCGAACCTGACGAGATGGATTTCCGACGTAATCTTGAAATATGTTTGCCCTACCTCGGACCCGTCGTCGGCGAGTACACGCAGTGGACGCCGTTGCTTGAACGCGGCGAGTTATTTCCTGAAGACCTCGATCGAAGTGACCCGTGGCAGTTCAAAAATATTCGCGTGTGAGGGAACCATGAAAATTACCGGGGGATGTTTATGTCGACAAATCCGCTTCGTCGCCGATGGCGAGGTGGTATTCGCGCTGAACTGCCATTGTCGGATGTGTCAGCAGGTTACGGGTAGTGGTTATACCCCCGTTGCCGCATTCAAAGCGGTGGATGTAAAAATCGACGGTGAGATTAAATACTTCGAGCGAACCGGTGATTCGGGGCGCAAGGTCTGGGAGGGGTTTTGTCCCGAGTGCGGCGCACGCCTGACCGGGAAAGCCGAAACCATCCCTGGTTTATTGTTGCTGCAAGCCGGCGCGTTTGATGATCCGAATCAGTTCAAACCCAGCATGGATATTTTTACCGGCAGCGCCGCACATTGGGATGCGATGGATCCGGCGCTGCCGAAATTTCCCGGTATGCCGGTAGGGTTATGACGGTGCGGCTCGTGACGAAAGAGCGCACCCGATAAACCACCGACGCCGAGTCATCCAAGCGGCTCCGCTCGGCCCGTAGCGAGAGCGCCGAGCTGCGCGGTGCCTACCAAAAATCGATGCGAGCCTGGATAATTCGACCCCGACGACTACAGTCTTTCGGAGTTGAAATCGAATGAACGGTGCGCAAGCCCTAATCGAAACCTTGATACGCAACGGCGTGGATGTGTGTTTTGCTAATCCCGGTACGTCCGAAATGCAACTCGTACAAGCCATTGATCAAATCCAGGGTATGCGGCCGATTCTCGCGCTGTTCGAAGGTGTCGTCACCGGTGCGGCGGATGGCTACGCGCGTATGGCGCGCAAACCGGCGTGCACGTTGCTGCATCTAGGACCAGGGCTCGCCAATGGTGTCGCTAATCTCCACAACGCGCGCAAAGCGTTTTCGCCGGTGGTCAATGTGGTTGGCGATCATGCAACTCACCACTTGAAGTTTGATGCGCCGCTGACCTCGGATATTGAAGGGATCGCGCGACCGGTCTCGCATTGGGTGCGCAGCGCTTCGAGTCCGAGCGATCTCGCGCGGCTGGGTGCTGAAGCGGTCTCGATTGCAGGTCATGTGCCGGGAAAAGTCGCGACGATCTTGGCACCCGCGGATTGCGCTTGGAACGAAGTGCCGGCCGATTACGTGCCGCCTGCGCGCGTGCCGGTGCCGGCGCTTCCGGCGGTCTCTTCCACCCAAATTGACGGTGCAGTCAAAGCGCTACGGCGCGCACGCCAACCGATGCTTTTGCTCGGTGGTGAAGCGTTGCACGGGGAAGGCGCGAAACAAGCCGGACGGATCGCAGCCGTGATGCCGGTGCGCCTTCACGCCGAAACGTTTAACCGCCGCATGCAACGTGGGGTTGGCGCGGTGCCGATCGGGATCTTGCCCTACTTCGGTGATCGCGCGTTGGAACTGATGAAGGGCGTGGATGTGATGCTCTTAGTCGGCTCCAAACGTCCCGTTGCGTTTTTTGCGTATCCCAATGCGCAGGGCGTATTGGTGCCGGAAGGCTGCGACGTTGTGCCAGTGGCCGGACCGCAAGACGACGCAGTCGCTGCATTGACTGCGCTGGCGGACGCGCTCGGCGCACCTTCGGCACCGAGCCAGTTCCAGAGCCTGGTGGCGCTGCCACCAGCACGCGGTACACTCAACGGACAACTCGCGGCAAGTGTTATCGCACGCTGCTTGCCCGAAGATGCGATTGTCATCGATGAAGCGATTACCTGCAGTCTTTATTCGCAACAAGCGACCCTCGGCGCACCGCCCCACGATTGGCTGCAGCTTTGCGGCGGCGCGATCGGCAATGGCCTGCCACTGGCGGTCGGCGCCGCGGTGGCGTGTCCCACCCGAAAAGTGATTTGCCTCGAAGGCGACGGCAGTGCGATGTACACCGTGCAATCACTGTGGACGATGGCCCGTGAGAAGCTTGATGTGATTACCATCCTTTTCGCCAACCGCAGCTACGCGATCCTGAACATAGAATTCGAACGAGTCGGCGTGGGCGCGCCCGGGCCGCGCGCGCTGTCAATGCTGGATATGAGCAATCCCACGTTGCGGTGGGTTGAGCTTGCGAATGGAATGGGCGTGAATGCGACGCGGGTGGAAACTGCGGAGGCGTTCGAAAGTGCATTAAAAGCGGCGCTGGCGGTACGCGGGCCACATTTGATCGAGGTGGTGATTTAAGCGCAATTTCACGGCAATTTCACGGGGTCAGAGTTGCTGATCGTTAGGGCGCGATGTATTAAGTTCTTTCTTTAACAGCTGATCTCGATTGGCTTTCTGCCCTTCATTACAGGATTCAGTGAAACCTTAACGCTGGTGTGAATGAACAACGGAATATGCTGACGATAAAGATCCAGTTGAAAAGTGATGCATTGACACGCTGCGATTAGAGCCAATGCCGAACTCCGAGCCAAGACCGGCAATGTCCCCAGCCCTGAGCAAGTGCAAACCACCCTCTACTCGAAGTCGGACAAGCCGCTGGCGCTGGTTGATCCGGAAGGCAACGGCGCGCGTGTCGTATACGACGACGCTGACGGCCTGATTGAGACCACCGAAGCCGAAGGCCGCAGCACCCAGCAAACTAGACCAGGCAGTTGGTGAGCGGCTCGCCGGTCACGCTGAAGACCAACACGACCACCAACGGCCAGCTCGCCACCGTTGCGCTGCTGGTCGTCATGGCAGTTCTATTGGGAGCAATATTTGGCTCTTTTTAAGTGACTACGCGGCTTACACAGTTTCGTCCAGCCGCACTCAACCGAAGTCGGCGCAGAAATCAATCGAAGTCAGGGGCAGACCCGTTGCGGCCGAGAAACTCAGCGTTAGGCGACCGCCACTGACTCAAGTGCGAAGAACTCGCGCACCACCCGATACAGCGCATACGCATCAGCACTCCCTGCCAGCTCCCGGATCGAATGCATGGCGAACGTCGGTACGCCGACATCGACGGTGCGCACGCCGAGGCGGGTCGCCGCGAGCGGCCCGATGGTGCTACCGCAGCCCATGTCGGCACGGGCGACGAACGCTTGCAAGGTAACGTTGGCGCGGGCGGCGGCGTGTTGGATCACTGCCGCCGACTCACTGTTCGTCGCATAGGACTGGTTCGCATTAGTCTTTAGTGCCGGGCCGAGATTAAGCAATGGGCCGTGTTTCGCATCGTGTTTGTCGGCGAAATTGGGATGGATGCCGTGCGCGTTGTCGGTGGACACCAACATCGATTGCGCCATCGCGCGGGCCAAGGTTTCGTGATGGTCGGTCAGGCGTTGTAACACGCTCTCCAGAAAATTACCGCGTGCGCCGCTCGTTGATCCGCTGCCGACTTCTTCATGATCGTTGCAGATCAGAAGTTGCGCGGTGTCGTGCGGTGAATCGATCAACGCACGCATGCCCGTATAACAACTAAGCAGGTTATCCAGGCGTGCCGAGGCTATAAACTCCCCGCACCAACCGATCTGCGCGGCACCTTGGAGATCGTAAAAGCATAATTCAAACGCCCGGACCGCAGCGATTGCGAGCTTGGGTTCTACGCTTCTGACGTGCGCGGTGATTTCACGGTTGAGCGAGAATTCGTCATCGGTAAGTCGCCCGATAACCGGCGGCAGATAGGTTTGTTTATTGATGGTGCGTTTATCGTTCGCCTCGCGATCGAGGTGAATGGCGAGACTCGGGATGGTGGCGAGCGCGCGACGAAAATCGACGAGGCGATTCACTAATTTTCCGTTTTTAAGTTCGCAGGTCACCCGCCCAGCCAAGGCCAGATCGCGATCGAACCAGGGATTCAGCAGTACCCCGCCATAGACTTCCACGCCGAGCTGCTGGTAGCCATGCGTATGGAGTTCGGGGTTTGGCTTGAGTTTCAGACAGGGGCTGTCGGTGTGGGCTCCAACCATGCGGATCCCGCTGCTCGCAAGAGGCTGTTTGCCCAAGGTGAAGGCAAGCAGCGACGAGCCGTTGCGGGTGACACAGTAGCGCCCCCCGACGCGCAGTTTCCATTCAGCACTTTCCTCCAACACGGTGAAGCCCGCCTGTTTGAAGTTGGCGAGCAAGGTCGCGGTGGCGTGAAACGGAGTGGGCGAAGCATCGAGGAAGGCCAGCAGGCCGAAATTAAAGGCGTTATGTTTCATGAGCCAATCTTAACCGCAGAAGGGTATTCGCGGGGTAGGTCGCCCAAGCAAAAGTACATTCCAATCGAGGTATGAGTCTGAAGGGTTGAAGTTGAGTCTGGGCTTAGGCGGCTGCTTTCGGTCGATTAGGAATAGATTTAAAAAGAATTTCCCGGGCCTTGTTAAGGTGCTCGGCAGCCGCATTGTCACTCATTGCAAA
>SHZM01000019.1 GCA_009692265.1 Gammaproteobacteria bacterium | reverse complement strand
CGGCAGATTTTGCTTAACTTGGCTTGATTCTGCGCGTGCCTATCCGGGTATGCTCGGGCGAGTTCGACTGTCGTTGCGGGCAGGACATATTCGGCGCGCTTGCTCGTCAACTTCATGGCGGTGTTAAGCATCGGAAGGTTCGCCTCGAATTCATCGTATACGACAAGCAAGCCCACGTCGTTGTGGCGAGCAAGCCCAACAATTTCTGCGTGCGCCGCCTCGGTTAAATGGCGGCCGTCCGTAATAATAAAAACCAGACTGCCCGTTTTTACCAATCGCCCTAGGCGTCCAATGGCGGTCCGGATTGGATTGCTCTCGGTTTTCGTGATCCGCAGGTCGTCGGCTGTTGCCGGATTCGCGACCAGCGTTTTGAATAGGCGCGCGGCAGCGAGGCTACCGCGAGATGGTACCAACTCGTGATGAACTTCTTCGGTGAACACAATCCCCCCGACGCGATCACCGTTTTGGATTGCTTTCCAGGCCAATAGCGCCGCCGCGCGGGATGCTTGGACACTTTTAAACACTCCGCGCGTGGCGAAAGCCATGTTGGCGCGCGCATCCACACAGACGTATACCGGGCGCTCTCGTTCTTCTTGAAAAAGTTTGGTGTGCGGTTTGCCTAAGCGGGCAGTCAGGCGCCAATCCAACGCACGTACGTCGTCGCCGGCCTGGTAGGGTCGCGATTCGGCATATTCCATCCCGCGCCCCTTAAGTGGTGCCCGGTAATCGCCGCGCTGACGCACGTGTACCGCCCGCGTCCACGCTGGAAGAGCCGCCGCGCGCCGCGCGAGAGCCATCAAGTCAGCGAGTTGTGGCGCTACTCTATCTTCCGCTGTAGCGACCGGGTTACCTATCGTCAGCACGGGGAGAAAGCGAATCGGCACGCAGGTATTTCGTTGCAGCGAGGTGCGGGTCAGGGTACCGCTATTCGTTGGATCAAAGTTGCCACGAATTTGTCCGCGGTCGCGCCGTCCGCGGCAGCCTCATAGTTGAGAATGACTCGATGACGCAGAGCGTCCGGAGCTATCGCTTGGATGTCGTCCGGAGTCACGAAATCTCGTCCGGCTAACCACGCGTGCGCGCGGGCACAGCGATCCAGCGCGATCGTGGCCCGCGGGCTCGCGCCATAGGCTAGCCAGCTCGCGAGATCCTGCCCGTAGGCAACAGGCGCACGGGTTGCGCAAACGATTTCAAGCACGTATCGCTCGAGGGGATCGCTCATGTAAACGCTTAGCACGTCGCGTCTTGCTTGAAAAATTTGCGACTGGTCGATTACGGGGCGCGCGACTGGTAAAGACTGCATTGAGGAGAGCGCCTCGTGCCGGGCTAAGGCTAGAATTTTTTGCTCTTCGCTCGGCGTGGGATAAGAGATTGTGACATGCATGAGGAAGCGGTCGAGTTGCGCCTCGGGCAATGGATAAGTCCCCTCTTGCTCGATCGGGTTCTGAGTCGCCATGACCAGGAAAAGTTCCGGCAAGCGATAAGTTTCGCGGCCGATAGTGATCTGACGCTCCGCCATCGCTTCGAGTAATGCGGACTGGACTTTGGCGGGGGCCCGGTTAACCTCGTCCGCGAGGACGAGATGGTGGAAAAGAGGGCCCGGTTGGAACTTGAAAGAACCATCCTGCGGACGGTAGATCTCCGTACCGGTAAGATCAGCTGGAAGCAGATCCGGGGTGAATTGGATGCGATGAAAGTCGCCTTCGATTCCTTCTCCCAGCACCTTGATGGCGCGGGTCTTGGCAAGTCCTGGCGGACCTTCGACTAGAAGGTGTCCATCGGCGAGGAGCGCGATCAGTAAGCGATCAATCAGACGCTCCTGGCCGATGATGCGCTCGCCAATAAATGCTCTAAGTTGGCTTAATGCGATCTGGCTAGACATGTAGGTGCTTTATTCTCGATAGATGAAAGGCGGTCGAAGCAGTGATGATTCCATGCAACCAGTGCTGAACGCAATTCCACGGCTAGCGATTAATGGCATCGCCGGCGTATTAGTACTCACAATCTGGTTAGTAGTTCCGCGTTGCTCCGCTTCGGGACACAAGCCTCGATTAATTGCACATGATTTGCACGGTTCGACGATGGGCACCACCTATCACGTCAAGCTAGTCGCGCCCCCTGCGCTGACTGTTCGCGATATCCAGATTGCGCTCGAAGCAGAGTTGGAGTCGATTAATGCGAGCATGTCGACTTATCGTGCCGATTCAGAATTGTCGCGTATAAATGCCGCTGCATCCACGCAATGGATTCATGTTTCAGCGCCTCTTTACGCGGTGATCAGCGCAGCGTCCGCGGTCAGCCGCGCCACGGTTGGCGCGTTCGATGTTACGGTCGGGCCGCTAGTTAACCTATGGGGGTTTGGCCCAGAGATTCGAGCTGCACGGCCCCCGAGCGCGGCCGCGATTTCAGCGGCACGGGCGCGCGTAGGTCATTGGAAACTTGAGTTACAAGCGCATCCGCGCGCGATTCGAAAGACACGTGCGGACGTCTACATTGATCTGTCTGCAATCGCGAAGGGATATGCGGCGGACGCCTTGGCAATAAAGCTGCGAGCGCTGGGCTATGCGGATTTCATGGTCGAAATTGGCGGAGAAGTGGCGGTCCGAGGTCGTAACGCCGAGGGGCGCCCGTGGCAGGTCGGTTTGGAATACCCGGGCGAGGGCGCAAGCTCCCTTAACCGGGTGCTAGATCTTTCCGATCTCAGTCTTGCGACCTCTGGGGACTACCGAAACTATTTCGAATTCGAAGGCCGGTGTTACTCACATGAGATCGATCCCCATTCTGGCTGGCCAGTAGCACACGCGCTTGCGGCGGTATCTGTGGTTCATGCTTCGGCGATGTATGCAGATGCTTACGCCACGGCGATGATGATCCTCGGTCCGGAGCAAGGGCTGCGTTACGCTGACGACCTAGGGCTCGCGGTACTATTTTTCGTGCGCGACGATGCACGCTTTGTTGAAGTATCCAGTGCCGCCTTCCGCACCCGTTTTAATTCAGGGAAATCGATGCCTCTCGGGTCTCCTCCATAAGTTTCTTGATCGCCGCGGCGGCTGAGGGAAGATCGCTATAGATCAACCGATACCACTTTACCGCGTTGGTCAAAGCGCTGGTAGGTTCGAAACCATCAAGTCCGCGAATGACATAATTGAACGAGTGGCGAGTCAGTCCAGCGAAACATTCCTTGGGCGCGACCGACTCGATACTGAGCGGCGCGTGGCTTTTGAAACTCGGAAACACGACTAACTTCGGTCGCGCAGTTTCGTCCATTCGACGTATGTGGGTATCCTCAGGGCAGAGATGCGAAATCGTTCCTTTGCGCGTTCCAAAGATTTCAGGGCCGAGTACGGCTTTTGGAAGTATTTCTCTGATCACGCCAATCGATTCGTTCTTAAGCGGAATTGCGCGGGGAAACGGGTGAATTTCGAGACTGCGATCCCGAATCAAGGTGAATTCGTCCGAAAGTAACCGCCACCCGTGATGGATTAGGTAAGCACATAACGTGCTTTTACCGGCACCTGGTTCTCCGGGGAAAATGACTGCGTTCTGGAAATCGTCGGCGACAACGGCGGCATGGAACATCAGAAAGTGGTGTACCCGCATGGCTACAAACCAATTGGTCATCCATTCGATATTGGCGACCATGGCATCGAGCGGAAATTTCGTGAACAGTCTTCCGTCGTCCCCGAATACGGCAGCTGTTCGATACCAATCACGATCCAGGGAAAAACTTCTACGCAAACCGACATACGCGTCGGCAAAAGTGTCGTTGGCAACCAACGGGTAGTTGGGGTAGTAGCGTTGAAGTCGCTCGACCAGTTTTGGCAGTGCGCCGCTAACGCGTAAGACAATACGCCTTGCGCTACGCGCATCGCCACCTCGCAACAGACATTCCAGCAGATGTCCTGAAGGCGAGCGCCACCTGGGCGCCTTCGAGGCCGTTAGTTGCGGCGATGGACTTCGCTATCGCCGCTGCTTACTTGCCGGATCTACCCGCGACTCTATGGCAGTCGGCAACTCTTCAGGCGCTTTATCTTCGCTCACACTGGATCAAAATGCCGCCGACCTTGTTAGTGCGCCACCTATGGAAGAAAGCGCGCATGCGACTAGCGAATACCCAGGCAGCACAGCCTGAGTAATCAGTTCCGTGTAATTGCAGTGTAACCCTCCAATGCCTAGCATGCAGTTAAACAGTAAAGTCACCGCGCCGTTGGACTAAACCTGAGTAGGGGAATTTCATGAGAAAGCGAATAGAGAGTGGATTTACTCTTATCGAAGTAATGGTTGTAGTGGTGATTCTCGGCATCCTTGCTGCGATCGTAGTGCCGCGCATCATGAGCCGCCCGGACGAGGCACGAACGGTGAAAGCGCAGCAGGATCTCCGCGCGATCGCGGCGGCGCTCGATTTATACAAACTGGATAATTTTTCCTATCCGAATACGGCTATGGGTTTAGAGGCGCTCGTCACCAAGCCGGCCACACTGCAAGCTGGTGCAAATTGGCGCGATGAAGGCTACCTGACCAAAATTCCGACGGACCCATGGGGCGCCACTTATCAATATTTGGCGCCAGGCCAACACGGTGACTACGACCTATACTCGCTGGGCGCTGACGGAGTATTGGGAGGAGAAGGAGTTAACCAGGATCTTGGCAACTGGTCGCTCGAATAAGGTGCCGCGGATGTGGCGAAGCGGCCGGCTTTACCATGAAAGCGGTTTCACTTTGCTCGAGATTATGGTCGTCGTGGTGCTCATCGGAATTTTGGCGACATTTGCTGTTCTCGCGCTCGGGGATGGCGGGCGTCGCGAGCGTTTGCGCGATACAGCCAATACAGTGTGCATGCTTACCTCGCTCGCCGCACAGGAAGCAGTACTGACTAGTCGACCCATCATGCTCACCTTTGCCGAAGGCCAGTATTTTTTGCAGGAATATCGCGACTCGAGCTGGCAGACCCGCGAACACGACCCGCTATTTAAGGTACGTTCCCTACCAGCAGGGGCTCAGATCTGGATTGGGGTGGGTGGACGCGAGGTTCGTGCGAATGAGGCGTTTCAACTTGCGACGTTCCTCCCGGACGGCAGCGACGAACGCTTGTCAGTCGAGTTTCGGGACGAGTATTCGTCTACGACAATCCGGTTATCGCCCGAAGCGGACGAATACGTGGTACGAACACCATGAGCCGATCGCGCGGATTTACTTTAATTGAAGTCGTCGTTGCATTGGCCGTGATCGCGACCGCGTTATATGCGGCGACTGGCAGCGTTCGCGCAGCGGCGCGCGGGAGCGGGCATTTAGAGCTCACGACTCTTGCGCACTGGGCAGCTCTAAACCAACTCCACGAGTTGAAACTTGGCGCGGCGACCATCGAAACAGATCAAGCGACGATCGTGGAAATGTACGGTAACGAATTCACGGTTTCGGCGGAACTGCAATCAGAGGCGAATGAGGAACCTAAGCGCATTACTGTCAGGGTTGCGACGAAGAGCGCGCCGAATGTGCCCCTCTATTCGCTTAATGCGACGATTCAATGATCACTTCGTACCAATTGTCGCGCGCGCGTACGCGCACCTTCGGGATGCGCGCATCGACGCATTCTATCGGGGCCGCTCGTGGATTTACGCTACTGGAACTACTCGTTGCGATTGCGATTTTCGCAGTGCTCTCGGTGTTTGCGTATCAAGGACTGAGTAACTTTCTGGTTGCGCGCGTTTCTCTTGAGCGGCACGATGAGGAGTTCCTTCAGATCGCGCGAGGCTTTGATCTCCTTCAGCAGGATCTTGAAAGCGCGGTTGCACGCCCTGTGAGGGATTCCTTGAGAGATCCACTACCAAGCTTAGATGGCCTCTCTGCGCAGGGAATACTGCTCGCGCTGACTCGACATACCGCGTGGGCGCCGCTCGAAGAAAAAACGAGTGACCTGAAGCGCATCGAATGTATTCTTGACCGCAATTCCTTGGTGCGGCGTAGTTGGTTCGAACTCGATCGCGTACAAGACAGCACGTATTCCAAAAAAACGATATCGACCGAAATCGCGAACATCAATTTTCGATACTTCCGCGAAGGCGAATGGATCGATGTGTGGCCAGAAGCGAAGGGCGCGAATTCACTGAATCGGTTGCCTGATGCGGTTCAGACCGATATAGAGTTCAACAACGGACGGGCTATACATCGAATTTTTCTTCTTTCGAATGCGGGATAGCGCGGTGCAAGAGCAGAACGGGATCGCACTTATTAGCGCCATGTTGATCGCGGCAATAGTAACTGCAGGTGCCGTTGCGCTTTCTACGAATCAATTTTTTAATACCCGTCGAGTTACCAACACGCTCGGTGCGGATCGCGCAAGGCTGGCGATCAATGAGCTGGAGCTGTCAGCAATTTCCGCGTTAAAGCGGGATAGCAAATTAGGGCGTTATGATGGCTCGAACGAGTCATGGGCGAACGAGGAGTTTAAGTCGGGGCAAGGCGATGTGTCAGCGAAAGGTGCCTTGCGCGACTTACAAGGCCTATTCAATCTGACGAACCTATCGCCTGACCCGGCCTACCAGACGATTGGCGACGCCGAGGTGTCGCCGCCAACTTCGGAGGCCGTTGCAGAACCTCTTCCGCCGGAGTGTGAATCGACGGGCAGCTGTACGACGACACCTGAGGGAGATTCATCTGATCCGCAATTGCGTGCCTCCTCCCGAGCAGCTACCGCTGACGCCGAACCTCCCGAATTAAATCCATGAGAAAAGCAATTGCGGTTACTCTTTAATGCGCTAGAACTCGATCCGCTCCTACTGCAGGCGATATTAGATTGGATCGATCCGGATACCTAAGCGCGTTTCCCGAACGGAGCGGAGGACGATTACTATGCCGAACAGACGCCAGCTTATAGAGCCACGAACAGACCCTTGGTCACGCTGCGCGAGCTGCTGCTGATAAAAGGCATGACGTTAGACATCTATAAAAAGCTGGTGCCGTTTGTGGTGTGCTTGCCGCAGGCGACTCCAGTGAATATTAATACTGCGCGCAAGGAAGTTTTGATGAGTTTGGCACCAGGGATCGATAGCAGCACGGCGGAAACGATTCTCCGAATACGCACAACGCAACCCTTTCAGGAACCGCAGATGTTTCTAAAACATCCGCTTCTTCAATCTAGATAAATTCCGACGCAGCTTGTAGCCACCAGTAGCGAGTACTTCGAACTCCACAGCATCGTGCGCAACGAGCGGTTGGAGTTCACTATGGATAGTGTATTCAAGCGCACCAGCAACCAAGTCACGGTAATTACTCGAAAGCGGCATAACTTTGATGGGTAGTTTTTCTAATCGAGTCGTCGTCGCACGGCGTTCCAAAGATGAGCCATATGAATGGCTGTCGAACGCTTATGATGCGGCCGGCGATGCCGCGGTCGAGGTGGGCGACGCAGACGTGCTTGTTCGCCACGCCGACGGTGCTGGGGTGTTAATGCTAGTCAACGGCAGTGACGTGCGAGTTCTTGAAGTGACGATTCCTGCCCGCTCGAATCGACAGGCGGCACCCTTTGCCGTTGAAGACGAAATCGCTGATGACATCGAGGATCTCCACATCGTGTGTGGTCCGGATCTTGGCGGCGGGGGAGAATTGTCATGCTTGTCCGCCGCGCGGTAATTAATGCGCTAGTCGAACCCTTTATCACGGCAAGTTGCCGGGTCATCGGAATTCTGCCGGATTTTCTAGCGCTACCGTATACGCCGGGTCACTGGAGTCTGGCCGCGGATGGCCAGCAAATCATAGTTCGGACAGGAATATGCCGCGGCTTCACTATCGAAATAGACGCCTTTGATACCGTGGCTAGTAAATTTTATGCGGGAGGTTGACCGAGTAATCTGGATTGCTTCGGGCTCCTGTCGCTGAGTTCACTGCCTTCGGGCATTACGCTAAACGCCTATGGATATCGGGGTCCGCTACTCGCCTTACTTTCATCGAACGCACACTTGGAAACAGGCTTCAATCTGCTCCCCGACGAATTTCGGGTTCGTCAAGTGAGGCTTACTTCGGCGTTATTGAGCGCCGCAGCTGTATTTGTATTGGCAGTTATCGTCCACCTTGGCTTTATGCTGCATGCAAACAAAGCGCTCGAAGGCGGACTGACCGCAACACGGAATGCGCAGCTAGCCATAATGCGCGAGACTTTTCCTGAGCTCACGCGCGTCGTGAACCCCCTAGTGCAAGCACGGCAGGTAGTTGCCAAATTGCAAACCAGTGCCAGACCGCAAACTTCTATGCTTCACACTTTGCATACGGTCGGTCACGTGTTTCCTCGCGGCACCTCTAATGCGCCAACCCTAGCGGGGATCAACTACGCGGACGGTATCTTGAATCTTCGCCTCCACGCCAAGGATATCGCATCGTTGAACGCTTATAGCGAAGCGCTAAAGCCCTTCGCCCGAGCTGAAGTCGTGTCCGTCGATACACAAGAAGAAGGCGTCGACGGCAGCTTAAGAGTGCAACCTCTCGCCGGAGGCAGCCTATGAACTCATGGTGGCAATCGTTGAGTTCCCGCGAACGGGTTCTAATCGGCGGCGGCGCGGCATTGCTCGGGATGATTACAATAGTTCTCGGCGTGTTTGAACCACTCCATGCGCGACATCAACGGTTGCAGGTACAGAATGTTGCAGAGAGCAACGTCTTGATAGAGCTACAAGGTTTAGCACAACAAGCGACGGCACTGCGTGGAACCCACCAAACGTCAAAACCGTTGGAGCCGGGTACCACCTTGCTTGCAGTCCTTAATTCCGCGGCAGCCGAGAATCAACTCGACGAGCGTATTAAACGCGTGGTACCTAATGGGGAGCACGAAGCCAGTATCGCGTTTGATAAGATTTCATTCGATCAGCTTGTTATTTGGATGCTCGCATTGCGCGAACAGTACGGGATCGAAGTTTCCCGGATCGTCGTAGATAAAGCCGGCGCAGCGGGCTACGTTAATGCGAACCTAACCCTGACCACTGCACTTTAGGCACGTGCTCGGGTCGACACCTACCTACCGTAGAGATTGTCCTGTACTAGGCGTTCGGGTGTTTCTCAAGCTCGGGCGTAACAGGGGGCGAGCCCGTGCTTGGTGCTGGCTCCGGGATTGCTTCGTGAGTGGCCTCCCAATGACCCACTGGCTCCAGTGTTGTCACTTCGTTTCCAAGTGAGGAAGATTCCGGCAAGTCGACGAGTCGCTCCACGCTGTTTCCGCTCTCGGTCGGTAGTGCCACTGACGCGACTACGGATACCTGCTGGAGGTCGGGACCCCGCTGCTCGATGGGCGAACCTGTGGTTTCATCCTCGAAAGGCTCGCTGTGTGTAGCGAGCGCGGCTGCACGCTGTTCGTTGTGACGCGGTGAGCGCTCGCGCCGTCGTCCGTCGCCGCGCTCTGGTTGGCGACGGATATTCTGGGAGGTATCACTCTCGCCTGCTGGACGCTCCTCGACAGGTCGGCGTTCGCCAGTACTTCGGCTATTTTCGCCACCGCCGACGCGACGATTGCGTTGCCGCCCT
Source organism: Gammaproteobacteria bacterium (assembly GCA_009692265.1). Lineage (GTDB taxonomy): Bacteria > Pseudomonadota > Gammaproteobacteria > CAIKBL01. Next base: position 40,798 of record SHZM01000019.1, on the reverse strand, counting down.
GGACCCGCCTGATTGCCGCGTCGCGAATTACCGCGCGCGGATCTATCACTCTCAGGTTGGCGTGGTGTCTGCGAACGCGGAGATTGGCTGCGCTCAGCTATCGGTTGGCTCGGGGCCGCCTGAGTCTCGGCGGCAGCTGGTAACTCTGGCGCTCCGCCGCCACCGAAAATCGCCGAAAAGAACCGCTTAATGACCCCTTTACCGCCGCTCGAGGCGCTGGTTGCATCGACTTGTTGCTGCGGGGCGTTTCTAACAAAGTCTTTAACTAAGGCTTGCTGCTGGCGTGGTGCCTCTTTCGGCTTGAAATCGTAAATCGGTGCAGGTTCAGCTTCCGCGATCATCTCGTGGCTCTCTGTAAGCTCGCGACGTGCCAGATCTTGTTCCCGTATCCGTTGGACCGAAAAATGAGGCGTCTCTAGATTTGGATCGGGGATGATCAGGATTTCAACTTCGTGATGTTCTTCAATCCGGGTCACATCGCGTCGCTTTTCATTAAACAATAGCGCAGCCACATCAGGTGGAACTTGCGCGGCGACCTTTGCGGTCGAGTCCTTCATGGCCTCTTCTTCGATTACGCGGAGAACCGAGAGCGCGGTGGGGCGCAAGCTTCGGATCGTGCCGACGCCGTCACAGCGTGGACAAATCTCGTGGCTGAATTCGGCGAGGGAAGGGCGCAGACGTTGACGCGACATTTCAAGCAAACCGAAGCGCGAGATCCGACCGATTTGGACTCGGGCGCGGTCCATCTTCACGCATTCACGGAGCTTATTTTCCACTGCGCGTTGATTTCGGGCCGCCATCATGTCAATAAAATCGACAACGATCAGGCCTCCCAGGTCACGTAACCGGAGCTGCGTCGCAATTTCTTCAGCAGCTTCAAGATTAGCAAGGGTGGCGGTCTCTTCGATGTCGGCGCCATGCGTTGCTCGCGCCGAATTGATATCGATAGTGATCAGCGCTTCAGTAGGTTCGATTACAAGGCCGCCGCCGCTCGGCAAACGGACTTCGCGGCTGAACGCAGTTTCGATCTGACTTTCGATCTGGTAGCGAGTGAAAAGTGGCACGCTGTCTTTATAAAGCTTCAATTTCGACAGGTTCTGCGGCATCACCTGCTTCATAAAGTCCTGTGCTGTCTCGTACAGCCGTGGGTCATCGACCAGTATCTCGGTGATATCGCTCCGAAGATAGTCGCGGATGGCGCGAATGATGACGTTTTGGTCTTGATAAATTAGGAAGGGTGCCTTGCGTGTATTCGCAGCTTCGTCAACCGCGCTCCATAGTTGCAGCAAGTAATCGAGATCCCACTGCAGTTCTTCCGTGGTTTTGCCGATTCCGGCAGTGCGCAGGATCAACCCCACATGCTCTGGAATCGCGAGACCTGACATCGCTTCTTTCGCGTCCTCGCGAGCTTCACCTTCGATTTGTCGCGAAACACCACCCGCGCGCGGGTTGTTTGGCATCGCTACAAGGTAGCGACCAGCCAAGGATACGAAGGTGGTAAGGGCCGCGCCTTTATTACCCCGTTCCTCTTTTTCAACCTGCACCATCAGCTCTTGGCCTTCGTCCAAGACCTCGCGGATATTAACCCGGCTGCTATTTCGAGGTTTGTCTTTGAAGAGTAGTCGTGAAACTTCCTTCAAAGGCAGAAAGCCGTGGCGCTCGGAGCCATAATCGACGAACGCGGCTTCGAGACTGGGCTCGATGCGCATAATTCGTCCTTTGTAGATATTCGATTTCTTCTGTTCTTTGCCAGTGGCTTCGATGTCCAGGTCAAACAGACGTTGGCCATCGACCAGCGCGACGCGCAACTCTTCGGGTTGAGTTGCGTTAATTAGCATTCGTTTCATTGTAAAAATTCCTTACTTGGCGACCGTGCTGCCGATGCAGTCAACGAGATGCTCACACCGCAACGTTGCAAAACGTGCAAGGCGATACGAGCTTACGAACGCCGGCGATTGTGTCGCTGCGCCACATGGTAGTGATAGCAGCACCGTGTTTTGGCCTTGAACCGGCAACGTCGCGCATTGATCTGGCTGAATCGGAACGAACGCGGGGGGTGCTGATCGGTGCTGGAGCTGTCGCACCCGCAGGCTCATAATTGGCATTCAGCCCTGCAACAGGCGCTGGGTATCGCGGCGCGGTCTCCGTTCCTCGAGGGCAGGAATGGTCGCTGCGATTTGATAAACTGTCGTTGCTTTCCGCGCTAACTGCTTGGCCCTGGGCCATTAATGCAGTGGCGAGAATGGCGCCAAGGCGCGCGGACTATATCAGCCTTAGACGCGTCTCGGCAATTCCATTACACAGGCTTTTCAAACGACTGATGCCGCCGCAACCTTCCACCAGAACGCTTGTCCAGAATATCGTAGTAACCGCCGACGACGCCGAACGTAGGCTCGATAATTTTTTAAGCGCCTACCTGAAGCGACTGCCCAAGTCGCTGATCTATAGAATCATCCGTACTGGCCAAGTCAGGATAAATGGGAAACGTGCGCAAGTTGCCGCGCGCGTCCAATGCGGTGATGTCATACGAATTCCGCCGGTGAACCTTGAACCCGCCACGGACACACCATCGATACGCGCTACGGTGGATTTCGAAGGTTTAGTGCGCTACGAGGATGATCTCGTCATCGTGGTAGATAAGCCGCCAGGCTTGGCGGCGCATGGGGGCACCGGGATTCGCTATGGCTTAATAGAACTGGCGCGCACCGCCCGTCCAATGATCCCCCGCCTTGATCTCGTTCATCGTTTGGATCGCGCGACGTCAGGTTGCCTGTTATTGGCAAAAGATCCGGCCACCCTGAGAGGTCTAAATCGGCAATTAGCCGAACGTGGCTTCAGAAAAGAGTACGTCACTTTGCTGCGCGGGACACCAAATCCGCAAGAGCAGAATATTGAGGCGGCGCTCGACAGCTACAACAGGGATGCTATCGAAAGGAGAACTGAGCCGGACACCAGCGGGAAAGCAGCCCATACACACTTCGCCGTCGCTACCCAGTTCGACCATTGCTGCTTAGTGCGGGCAACCATCGAAACCGGTCGTACACACCAAATTCGTGCACATGCACGTTATTTTGGCCATCCAGTGGCGGGGGATCTAAAGTACGGCGACCCCGAATTTAACGAGTTCGTGAAGACCCTCGGATTACGGCGTATGTTTCTCCACGCGCATAAGATTGAATTCGACCTTCAGCACCGGATCACCGTCGAGGCGCTTCTGCCGGATGATTTACAGTCGGTGCTCAATCGATTATCCGTTCCCCACCACAAGAGTACGCTCGACTATGAATGAGAACGCGCCGCGCGCCGATGGACTTCCTCCCACACCGGAATGGGAACGTAAACTTCTCGATCAATTTGCCTTCGCCGCGCTGCGCGAGCAACGTTTGGCTCGACGGTGGGGGATATTTTTCAAATTCCTGGCGTTTGCCTACGTACTCGCTTTTATCGCCCTCTCTATTCCCCAACTGGGGACAGTGAATCCCTTCGGCGCTGACAAAATCACGGCACTTATCGATGTACAAGGCGTCATCGCGCAAGATTCCGACGCTAGCGCTGACATGATTATCACTGGCTTACGCGCGGCGTTCGAAAACAAATCCACTGCTGGCGTCATCATCCGAATCAATAGCCCGGGCGGCAGTCCGGTCCAGGCAGGATATATCAATGATGAAATCTATCGTCTGAAAGAGAACCATCCGGAAACTAAGGTCTACGCGGTTATTCAGGATATCTGCGCGTCTGGAGGTTATTACGTTGCCGCGGCGGCCGATGAGATCTATGCGGACAAAGCGAGCATCGTGGGTTCAATCGGAGTGCGGATGGACAGTTTCGGTTTCGTTGAGGCGATTGAAAAGATCGGTGTCGAGCGGCGGCTATTAACAGCTGGTGAGCACAAAGGGTTTCTCGATCCGTTTCTACCCTTGGATAAGGCGGAGGTCATGCATGTTTCCGGATTGCTCGGAGAAATCCACCAGCAATTCATTAATACCGTGTTGAAAGGTCGCCGCAATAAAATTCACCAGAGCCCCGAACTATTTTCCGGCTTGGTGTGGACGGGCGAGAACGCCTTGAAGAACGGTTTGGTTGACGCATTAGGCTCTGCGGGCTATGTCGCCCGCGAAATTATTAAAGCCGAGGACATCGTGGATTTCACACCGAAACGGGGCGTCTTCGATCAAGTCGCCAAGCGCTTCGGTACCGAGTTTTCAAGTGCACTCAAAACGTTAGTTACGCCGAGCTGGTAAGTGCGGAAGTAGAGGGAAGCCCAGCTCAGCAAGATAATGTCACTAACGCGATTAACGGTAGACCAATTAGCGCGGTAGAGTCGGCGCTGGAGATTTTTTCAATGAGTGTGATACCTAAACGCTCCACTTTGAAAGCCCCGGCACAGTCATAGGGCCGTTCTTGTGCAACGTAGGCTACGATGCTGGCTTCATCAAGCGTTCGAAACCACACCTGTGTATCGACGGTTCGTTCTCGCAGACCTCCATCAGGAGCTACAACGCACAGCGCCGTGTGAAAACACAGGGATTTGCCACTAACTGCGCGGAGTTGCGCGCAAGCGCGATCGAAGTCACCGGGCTTACTGACTACTTGGCCGTCGATATCGACTACTTGGTCACTTCCGACTATAAATCGCCCTGGGCATAAGTCCGCTACGGCGAGCGCTTTCGCCCGGGCTAATCGGCGCGCCAAGTTAGACGGCAATTCCCCATAACTCGCCGATTCGTCAACGGAAGGAACCTCTACGGCGAACGGGATCTGTAGGCGCTCAAGTAGATCGCGTCGATACGGCGAGGACGACGCTAGGACCAATCGTGGGTGAGTTAGATCGAGATGAACGGGTTTGCTCATGGCTGTCCTAGATATTCAGGCGAATAGCCGAAAAATCCGTATACTACGCGCCGCGAATGGCTTCGATCCTTCCCACCTTTGTTGATAGCGCACGATTAGCGGCCAGCCGAGCGCGCCTGCAGGGCCATATGCCCGCAACCCAGTTCATTCGGATTACCAGTGCGTTCAGTCTGGTGGGCGCAGTCAACGTGACATTGGAGTTCGCCCTTAACGATCGCGGGCAGCCGGTCATTTGCGGTGAACTCCACCTACGGGCTACTGCGCAGTGCCAGCGCTGTTTGGAGACTGCGCATTTCGAGCTGAATAGCGTACTCGCGCACGAAGTAGAGGACGAATACCGAACTAAGAGTGATACCGGCAATACCCTCTTTGACCTTGCGGCATTTATAGAAGATGAGTGCATTTTGACCTTCCCGATAAGCGCGATGCACCCAGCCGGGGCCTGCATTCCGCCCGGCGACCCCGCGTTGATTGCAGGAGGAGGGCCGAATCCGTTCGACGTTTTGACCTCATTGCGTCAAAATGAGCGCTAGTTCTGCGTAATCAACTCGCGAGCGACCTCGCAGATCTCGAAATTAATTGAGGAGTAACTGACTATGGCTGTGCAACAAGATCGAAAAACCCCGTCTAAACGCGGTATGCACCGCTCTCACGACAGTCTTCCCGGCCCAACGTTGTCTGAAGACCCGACTACCGGCGAAACCCATCGGCGGCACCATATCAGCCCAGACGGATACTATCGCGGCAAGCGAGTGGTCGCGGAAAAGGAATAATCGTCTCGCGCGGAAGTCGAACTCCGCGCCAACTCGCACCCACCGTTCGTATCCAATCAACTTGAAGCTTTCAATCGCGCTTGATGCGATGGGTGGCGATCACGGCCCGTCAGTGGTCGTGCCGGCTGCAATTGCCGCACTGACTCGTCATCCAGACCTTCACTTAGTCTTAGTTGGTGACCAAGGCCGCATGCAGTCGCATCTGGCCGCAATCCCGAATTCCCACCAAGCCCGTGTGCGTATTTTGCATGCGCCCCAAACCGTGGAAATGGACGAAAAGCCATCGAACGCACTTCGCAGCAAGCGCGATTCTTCAATGCGTTATGCCATTGACCAGGTCAAGAATGGCGCGGTCGCCGCCTGCGTGAGCGCGGGGAATACGGGGGCACTGATGGCGATTGCGCGTTTTGTGCTTAAAACACTGCCCGGTATCGATCGACCGGCGATTTGCGCGATGTTGCCCGGGGTGCTGCAGAGCACTCGCCTGCTCGATCTCGGGGCGAATATCGAGTCGAGTTCAGAAGAACTGTTCCGTTTTGCGGTAATGGGCTCGATCTTGGCGAACGCCATTGATCACAAAGACAACCCGCGCGTGGCACTCCTCAATATCGGTGAAGAGGAAATCAAAGGTAATGATACTGTGAAGCAAACGGCGACGTTGCTTGCACAAAGCTCGCTCAACTACTGCGGCTTCGCCGAAGGCACCGACATGTTCGCTGGGACGTTTGATGTAATTGTTTGTGATGGATTCGTGGGCAACGTCGCGATTAAGGCAAGCGAGGGTGTCGCCTCGATGCTGATGCAGTTCGCGAAGGGTGAATTCGAGAAAAATCCGTGGCGAAAACTAACGGCGTGGCTCGCGGCCCCGGCGCTGCGCAGTGTTCGCAACCGCGCCGATCCTCGCCGTTATAATGGCGCCAGCCTAGTAGGATTGAAGGGGATTGTGATAAAGAGTCACGGGAGCGCCGATGTGTTGGCGTTTGGGCGCGCGATTGACGAAGCGGTCTCACAAGTAAACCAAGCTGTTCCGGATCGGATCAGCAGCGCTTTAGATCGACTATTCCTCCAGAGCTGATAACCTGCCGTGATACCAAAGTTTGCGTTTATTTTTCCCGGACAGGGCTCCCAGGCCATTGGCATGATGGCAGCGCATGCCAATGGTCATCCTCAGGTCAAGTCGCGGTTCGACGTGGCAGCGCAAGTACTGGGATTCGACCTTTGGGCCTTGGTTGCGGATGGCCCGCTCGAAGAATTAAACCGAACCCAGAACACACAGCCTGCTTTACTCGCGGCCAGTGTTGCGTGTTGGGATATTTGGCGAGACAGCGGCGGGTCGGCGCCGACCTTGATGGCAGGCCATAGTTTTGGCGAGTATTCGGCGTTGGTGTGTGCGGGTTCGCTGGCGTTCGAAGAGGCAGTTGAACTGGTTGCCGCGCGCGGCCGATTGATGCAGGAAGCCGTCCCGGTCGGCGTCGGGGCAATGGCCGCAGTCCTTGGATTGGCCCTGGAAAGCCTGCGCGAGGCATGCATGGAGGCAGCCGCGGGCGAAGTAGTCGAGTGCGCGAACTTAAACGCACCCGGGCAGATAGTAATTTCAGGGCATGCGGGCGCGGTTGCGCGCGCCTCCGCACTGGCGTCTCAGCGGGGTGCAAAAAAAATAATTCCTCTGGCGGTAAGCACTCCGATTCATTGTGCCTTGATGCAACCTGCAGCTCAGCGTTTCGAGCCCTTGATCGGCGCTGCGGAAGTGAGAACACCGAATATCCCAGTTATTCATAATGTCGATGTTGAAACGCATAGCGACCCGGAAATGATCCGCCGCGCTTTACTTGCGCAGTTTTCGCGACCAGTGCGCTGGCAGGAAACAATCGAGAAATTTTCATCGTCGGGGATTACACGAGCACTCGAATGTGGTCCCGGAAAAATTTTGGGACCGCTAGTTCGCCGTTGCATCCCTACTATCGGCGTGGGATCGCTTGGCACGCCCGAGGAACTTACGACAAACCTTTTAAGCTTGAACGAAGCGGGACCATAGAATGGCAGAACAGCGAACGGCACTTGTGACTGGTGCAAGCCGCGGAATCGGGCGCGCGATTGCGATAGCCCTGGCTGAGAATGGTCACTTGGTAGTGGGTACTGCTACGGGCACCGCCGGGATTTCGGCAATTCAAGCGGCGCTAAATCCCTACGGCGACCACCACCAGGCCCTGATTTTGGATGTGGCGAAGAGTGAATCGCTAAACGGTTTTTTCGCTGAGATCGAAGCGCGAGAGTTGACGCCAACTGTGCTAATCAATAACGCCGGCATCACCCGTGATAACCTGCTACTGCGCATGAAAGAAGACGAATGGCAGCAGGTGATCGAGACAAATCTAACTTCAGTCTTCAGGTTGTCCAAACATTTTATTCGGACCATGCTTAAGGCACGATTCGGCCGAATCATCACGATTACTTCGGTGGTCGGAGCCTCGGGTAACGCTGGCCAGGCGAATTACGCCGCGGCGAAGGCCGGGATCGCAGGCTTTACGAGATCGCTGGCCCAAGAAGTCGCCAATCGCAATATTACTGTCAACGCCATAGCGCCAGGTCTTATTGATACTGACATGACGCGTGCGTTAACTGAAACACAAAAATCGCAGGCACTTGCACGAGTTCCAGCCGGCCGGTTTGGCACAAGCGAAGAAATCGCGAGCGTGGCAGCGTACTTAGCATCTGATCTGGCAGCCTATATCACCGGTGAAACCATTAACGTTAATGGCGGCATGTACATGGCATAGGCGAAAAGAGGAGTAATCAACAAACCATTTAAGCAATCGCAAATAAACCTTTCGCGTGAAGACTATCGATAGTTGTAACGCCTTGGATTTGCTTGCAAGTTACTTGGTTTCCACTAAACTAGCAGCCGCCGCAGCCTCGGCTGCCCATGTGTTGGGAGGACGGTCTAAAAATGAGTAGCGTTGACGAACGTGTCAAGAAAATTGTACTCGAGCAACTAGGAGTCAAAGAAGAAGAGGTCACGAACGAAGCTTCTTTTGTAGACGACCTTGGCGCCGATTCGCTTGATACGGTAGAGCTGGTGATGGCCTTGGAAGAAGAATTCAAAACTGAGATCCCGGACGAAGAAGCCGAAAAGATCACCACGGTTCAGCAAGCCATCGATTACATCAATAAGAACTTAGCGTAATTTGTAGTTCCCTCTGATTGTTTGAAGGCCGCGTATTAATTATGAAATTAATCGCGGCCTTTTACATTTCTGAACTAATGAAACCGAATTCTAATCCGAGGAACACAGGGTGAAACGTCGCGTCGTCATTACCGGCCTGGGGGTTGTGTGTCCCGTGGGCAATTCCGCCCCGGAAGCCTGGACCAATATCGTAGGCGGACGTAGCGGAATTGGGCCAATCGTAGCTTTCGATCCGAGCAATTTTTCGACTCGCATTAGCGGTTCAATTAAAAATTTGAACTTAGACGAATACATCTCCCCAAAGGAAGCACGGAAGATGGATCCGTTTATTCATTATGGAATGGCTGCAGGGATTCAAGCGATTAACGACGCAGGTCTACAGATCACCGACGAGAACAGTCACCGAATAGGTCTTGTGATCGGCTCCGGAATCGGCGGTTTGCCCGGAATTGAAAAGGGCTATCAGGCATTTCTAGACGGCGGTCCGCGTAAGATTTCACCCTTCTTCGTGCCCAGCAACATCATAAATATGATTGCTGGCAACCTCTCAATAAAATACGGAATTCGCGGCCCAAACTACGCCATCGTGAGCGCTTGCTCGACTGGCGCGCATTGCATTGGGCAGGCAGCGCGGTCGATTGAGCGCGGCGATGTGGATGTGATGATCGCTGGAGGCTCCGAATTCGCTTCGAGCCCGACCGGTGTGGGTGGATTTGCCTCGGCGCGGGCGCTCTCGACCCGTAACGACGATCCGCAGCGAGCGAGCCGACCATGGGACAAAGACCGCGATGGTTTCGTCCTAAGCGATGGTGCGGGCGTCGTAGTGGTTGAATCCCTCGAGCATGCCACTGCACGCGGCGCAAAACTCTACGCAGAGCTAGTCGGTTTCGGCATGAATAGCGACGCCTACCATATGACGGCTCCCTCGCCGAGCGGAGAAGGCGCTGCGGAATGTATGGCTTTGGCGCTTGCCGACGCGGGCTTGAATCCCACCGATATCGATTACATTAACGCACACGGAACTTCCACGCCGGCAGGTGACAAAGCCGAAACCGACGCCGTAAAGCGCGTGTTTGGCGACCATGCCTACAAGCTTGCAATGAGTTCCACGAAATCGATGATCGGCCACATGCTTGGCGCGGCGGGCGGGGTAGAGGCGATTTTTGCCGTTTTATCCTTGTGCGACCAAGTCGCACCTCCAACGATAAACCTTGAAACGCCGGATCCTGAGTGCGATCTTGATTACGTCCCGAACGTCGCTCGACCGATGAAACTCAACGTCGTGTTATCGAACTCATTCGGGTTCGGAGGCACTAACGCCACGTTAGCATTCAAGAAGGTTTAGACGCGGCGGACATTCGATCTCGCGGCGATTATCGACAGCTTGTCACCCCACGAATCCAATTCGAATCAGTTAGTCGCGCTAGTCAATGGTCGTCCTAGCACAACCCTTTCGATCCTCGATCGAGCTGCCGCTTACGGTGACGGCCTGTTTGAAACCGTCGCACTTGTCGACGGACAACCTCAAAATTGGGTCCGCCACTACCGTCGTTTAGCGCGCGGCTGTGCGCAGCTTTTTATCGACTGCCCGCGCGAAGAACTCTGGCAAAACGATCTTGATCGCGCGATTGCGCTACGTACCCTGCCGAAACTCGCAATCCTTAAGCTCACGCTTTCGCGCGGCGAAAGTCAGCGTGGCTATGCACCAGATCCGGCGGCAAGTCCTACCCGAGTCCTGCAGTTGAGTCGATGGCCGATCTCGATCGCCAACGATCTCCCCCTCACTGTGACCGAATGTTCGACGCGGCTTGGCTTGAATCGAGCACTCGTCGGCATTAAGCATCTCAATCGATTGGAGCAAGTGCTCGGAGCGCGTGAAGTCCTCCACGCCAAGGCTGACGAAGGCATAATGTTCGACGTGAAAGATCGCGTTATCTCGGGCACCCGAAGCAATATTTTTATTGTGCTGGCCGACCATCGTGTCTGCACGCCGCTGCTCGAAGAATCCGGGGTCGCTGGCATCATGCGCGAAATTGTTCTGGAGCAATCTGCGGTGTGCGGCATCACAATCCAGGAGACCGCGATTTCGCGGACCGACCTGCGACTTGCCGAAGAGATTTTTTTCACGAACTCTCTGTGGGGAATTAGGCCAGCGGGCACTTACCTACAGGCACGGCAGGGGACGCGTACACTCTCTAGTCGACTAGGCACGAGCCTACGAGCACACTTGCAACAGCGGCAGTTGTTACCATGAAACGCACAATTCGCTGCTTTCTAACTGGCGTTAGTGTCGCCTTCGTGATGGCTGTTATTCTGATGTGGCATTTCGCGCGCGAAATACGGCTGACGTTGGATCGTCCAATCCCATTAAGTGAAGCCGTTTTGTTCGAGATAAAATCGGGGCAATCAATTACCAAAATCGCACGGGAGTTTGCATCTCGGAGGTGGTTGTCTCACGCAATATACCTGCGGATTGAGGCAACCCGACTCGGGCTTGCGACTCGAATCCAGGCTGGAACTTACGAAGTGCTTCCGAATTCGACAGTCCGCGAGTTGCTCCGAAAATTCGTCGCTGGTGAGGTTAAGCACTATAGCGTCACCCTCGTGGAGGGAATTCAATTTAGGACTCTCCGATCACAGCTAGCTAAATTGCCGGGAATTGTCACCACCATCGGGGGGCTAACGGACGACGAAATTATGTTGAAGCTAAGCGCCCCCGGCGAAAGTCCGGAGGGTCGCTTTTTCCCGTCCACCTATTTTTATATTCATCGGTCGCTCGACACGGATTTGCTTACGCGTGCCTATAGTAAGCTGCAGACGGTTCTTAACGACCAATGGACGACGCGTGCCGACGACCTTCCTTATTCAACGCCGTACGAAGCGCTAATCATGGCCTCTATCATCGAAAAGGAAACCGGGTTGGCTGCTGAGCGATCACAGATCGCAGGCGTTTTTATAAGGCGGCTTCAACAGAACATGCTTCTGCAAACTGATCCTACTGTCATCTATGGATTGGGCGAGCGCTTTGAGGGAAATGTGCGGCGGGTCGACCTCGCCACCGACACACCGTATAACAGTTATATTCGACCGGGACTCCCGCCAACCCCGATCGCAATGCCGGGTGAAGCAGCGATTCGTGCGGCGCTGCATCCGGCACCGGGATCCGATTTGTACTTCGTTGCGCGCGGCGATGGCTCGCATGAATTTTCCGCAACCTTGACCGCACACAATGCAGCTGTGCGACGTTTCCAACTAGAGCAACGAAAGCATGAAGCGCGGTAAGCTAATCACCTTCGAGGGAATCGAAGGCGTAGGTAAAAGCACCCAGCTCGCGTTCACTCGCCAGCACTTGGAACGGCATCAGATCAGTGTATGTCTGACGCGAGAGCCAGGTGGGACGTCAGTCAGCGAGAGGATCCGTGCCATCTTGCTCGACCGACAAGAGCCGGCGATGACCGCGATGACGGAGTTATTGTTAATGTTCGCGGCACGCAACGAGCATTGTGCTCGCGTTATTTTCCCGGCGCTCGACGCCGGCACCTGGGTGATTAGCGATCGTTTCAACGACGCAAGTTATGCCTATCAAGGGGGGGGGCGCGGACTCCCGGCAGAGAGCATCGCGATCTTGGAACGTCTTGTCCTGCAGAACCTGCGCCCGGATCTCACGTTCTTGCTAGATGCACCTGTCGAGGTAGCACTAGGGCGTGCTGCCGCGCGTCGTGGAGAACCGGATCGTTTCGAGAGCGAACGCGCGGATTTTTTCACCCGCGCGCGCGCTGCCTATTTGGCGCGGGCGCGCGCCGAACCGATGCGGTTTAGGATTCTCGATGCGACTCGCGCGATCGACATTGTCGCCTGCGATATCAATGCCGCGCTTGACGAGCTAGTCGCAAAATGAACAGAGCTTTTCCCTGGCATGCCGCGCAGTGGGACCAGTGGTGTCGAGCCTTTAGACGCGCGCGCCTGGGTCACGGTTGGATATTTAGCGGGCGCGCCGGCTTCGGCAAATTTGAATTCGCGCGCGCCTGCGCGGAAACCGTGCTATGCGAATCGATAAAAGCAGATGCGCTCGCCTGCGGGCAGTGCCGGAGTTGCCAGTTATTGCGCGCCGGTAACCATCCCGACCTGCGCCTAGTTGTGCCGCTGGAGGACGCAATCTCGATCGGGATAGATCAAATCCGGGAACTCGGCGAGTTCTTTAGCCTAACGGCGCACTACGGACGCGCGAAAATCGTGATCATTCGACCAGCCGAGCTGATGCAGCACGCGGCTGCCAACGCACTCTTGAAAATCCTCGAAGAGCCTCCGGCCTTGGGACTACTGATCTTGGTTGCGGATGCGATCGATCGCCTGCCGCCGACGATTCGCAGCCGCTGCCAACGGTTGCGGCTAGACGCCATTGACACCAGTCTCGCGCGCGAGTGGCTAGCGCGCGAGGTCCCGTCAGAACCAGCTCAGCTGGATGCCGCATTCGCGCTCGGAAATCGTGCACCATTGGCGGCACAGGCGGCAATTGATGCTGACATCACACAGAGCGCTAGCCGTATCGAGCAACTGATGATCACCGTCGGCAGCGGACGCAAACATGCCGTCCAAGCGGCGCAGGCAGTGCATGACGTGGCGCCGACTCTCCTCGCCGATTGCATGTTGAACCAAGCTCACCGCTTCGCCCTCGCGCAGCTTGGGCTCGCGGGGCTCAGCGAGCCACAGTCGAGCCAGTCAGCACCCGTGGAGAGTTTGATTAGTGCCCTCAATCATTTACACTCTTGGCAAGTTTTAGCGTTTGCCGCTCGCGTGTTGGAAGTAAAGACTTTAATAGTTAGTTCCGCTAATACGCGTGACGCGGACCTTCTGGATCAGCTGTGGCGGACCTGGATGCTCGCGACAAGACCAGCTGCCGGCGGACATCCCCGAAGCCAGGTACAAGAGAATTCGTAGTGGATATCACAGCAAAGGCGACCGGTAAAAATCCGCGACAAGGCATTTTGTCGCTCACGATTCGTGATAAAAGTTCGCTCTATGCGGCGTACATGCCGTTCATCAAAAACGGTGGTTTGTTTATCCCTACGACCAAGACCTATAAAATCGGTGATGAAGTTTTCATGCTTCTGACCTTGACCGATAGTAAGGAAAAACTGCCGGTCGCGGGCCGCGTGGTCTGGATTACTCCGTCGGGCGCGCAAGGCAACCGCACTGCTGGGATAGGGGTGCAGTTCAGCGAGCTGGATAATGGGGCTACTCGCAATAAAATCGAAACCCAGTTGGCCGGCGCATTAAAATCGGATCGCCAAACGCACACCATGTAGCTCGCGCATGCTGGCGCGAATTGCTCAATACGATGCGTGCCTGGTGCCTCCCATAGAGGTTCGATGGAACTTGTAGATTCGCACTGCCACCTCCCGCTCATCGAAAGCGCGACCAGGACAGTCTCCGATTTCGTAGAAGCAGCGCATGCCGCCGGAGTGACACATATGTTGTGCGTCTCCGTCGACCTCGAATCGTTTCCGCGGGTAGCCGAAGTAGCTGCCGCGCACGCGGGAGTCTTTGCCTCGGTCGGGGTGCATCCGAATACCGAGATCCACTGTGAAGAACCCTCGATCGCGAGGCTCGTTACCGCGAGCGAGCAGCTCAAGATTGTCGCGATTGGGGAGACCGGGCTCGATTATTATCGCCAGACCGGTGATTTAGGCTGGCAGCAGGCTCGTTTCCGCACGCATATCCGGGCCGCGATCGATTGCGGCCGCCCGTTAATTGTTCATACTCGCGACGCAGCCGCGGATGTCATTCGTATCCTGCGAGAAGAGCACGCTGAGCAGGCGGGCGGCGTGATGCATTGTTTCGTCGACGATTGGGACACCGCGAGCGCGGCGATGGATCTTGGTTTCTATATTTCGTTTTCCGGGATCGTGACTTTCAAATCGGCAAAGGCGCTCCAGGCGGTCGCGCGCCAGGTCCCGGCCGAACGCCTTTTAGTCGAGACTGATTCCCCCTGGCTCGCGCCGGTTCCACATCGAGGGAAGCAGAATGAACCGGCCTTTGTAGGCCATACGGCGGAGTTTCTAGCGAATCTGCGTGGCGAGGCCGCCGCGGTGTTGGCGCAGACGACGAGGTCGAATTTTTTCAATCTCTTCACCGCCGCGCTCCAATGAGTGTGCTGTGCGAGGCAAGGGCGGCAGGTTACCCGCGATAACCCACGTATTCATCTCGGGTTGTCGGGCGTGCATACTTCAGTGACCGTTTAATCGGAGTTACTCCCATGGCCCGCATGCGTTTCGGCGTTTTTATCCCACCCCATCATCTACCGACGAATTACAACCCAACGTATGCGCTTCAGCGCGATGTCGAGATCGTCAAGCTCATCGACGATATTGGCTTCGATGAAGCCTGGTTCGGCGAGCATCATTCCGGCGGCGTCGAGATCATCTGCGACCCCATGATGTTCATCGCGCATGTCGCGGCCCAGACGCGTTCGATTCGCTTAGGGACTGGCGTGGTGTCGCTGCCCTACCATAATCCGTTGTGGGTCGCCGATCGACTGGCCTTGCTTGACCACCTCACGCGCGGCCGTGTGATGCTGGGGGTAGGGCCAGGCGCGCTCGCGACCGACGCGGCGATGCTTGGCATCCAGCCCCACGAGCAGCGCGATGCGCTCGATTTCGATACCGATGTGCTGATGCATCTGATCACGAGCGACGAACCGCTAAGTGTTGAGACTTCGCGCTACAAACTCGTCGACGCCCGCTTGCAGCTCGATTTCTTCCAAGACCCGCATCCAGAAATCGCGGCCGCCGCGGTCGTGTCGCCATCGGGCCCCCGCATCGCCGGTAAACATGGCATTGGCCTCATCTCGATCGGCGCCACGATGAAGGCGGGGATTGATGTACTCGCGATGCACTGGGAAGTGGTGGAACAGCGGGCGCGTGAATTCGGCAAGATCGCCGACCGTAATCAATGGCGCGTTGTCGGCCTGATGCATCTTGCCGATACCAAGGCGCAGGCACTCGCCGATGTGCGCTACGGGATCCGCGAATTCTGCGATTATCTGCAACACACCGCAGCCGCGCCTCAACTCCAGGTCACTGGGGACTCCATCGATGAGTACATCGACTGGGCGTTGAATAACGGGTCAACCGTGATCGGAACCTACGACGAAGCCATCGCGCACATCGAAAACGTCCTCGATCTGTCGCACGGTGGCTTCGGCAGCTATCTTCTGTTCGATCACAACTGGGCACCATTCGCCGCCAAGAAGCGGCATTACGAAATTTTCGGCGATTATGTCGTCCCTCATTTTAAAAAGACGAATCGGCGCATGCAGCGAAGCGAAGCCGCACTGCGCAAGGTGCGCGATCCCCTGGCTCAGGCACAGCAGGAAGCGATAAATGCATTCCGCGCCAGGCACGAAGCCGAAGTGCGCGCGAAAGCCAAGTAAGGCGCGCGAGCCTCCGGCAAATTAAGGGCGAATTTCGTAGAACGCGTTCAACGGGTTCTGAATTGGTAAGCGGCGGACCGAGGAGAAGCCGGCGGCCTTCGAGAACTCACGAACCCGCGATTCGGGCAATCCGACGGTGCCGAGGCCTTCACCGCCTTGCCCAAGGGACGTTGTCATGCAGAAGTGCAGGCTCGCGCCGAGCTTAAACACGGCGAAGGGTCCGATGTTGTCGGCCGGATCGTCGGTGCACTCAATATCCATCAACAAGTAGATGCCATCGTCCTTGCAGGCTTGGCGCACGGTACGAAAACCGCCGCGTGGATCGGCCATGTCATGGATGACATCAAAGGTTGCCACGACATCGAATTGGCCAGCGATCCCGTTCGCAAAATTCGTCGACGTGAAAGTGGTGCGGTTCGCTAGGCCCGCTTCGCGCGCCCGCTCGCGCGCGGTGTTGATATTGCCTTCGAACAGATCAAAACCGTGAAACGTAGCGGTCGGGAAGCGCTGCGCCAGTTCAATCACCGCGCGTCCAGCGCCGCAGCCAAAGTCGGCAAAGCTGCCACCAGCCTCTAGCTTCGCGACGAGATCAGGCACTTCCGGTAACCATTTGCTCACGAGATTATTCTTGTACCGCACACACGAGTTGTGTTCCAACCCCCGCCAGAAGTCATCACCATAGCGCGCATAGTCGATTCCTCCGCCTTCTCGAAATGCGCGAATGAGATCTTCGTAGGGATCCATAAGCGCATTAAACATTTTGAATAATCCACCCTGATAGAGCGGTCCGCCAACCTCGACGAGCGCTGGTCGGTGGGATTCAGGCATGGATACCTGGCGGGAGCCCTTATCGAAGTCGAGGTAGCCTGCGAGCGAGATCCCGTATATCCATTCACGCACATAGCGCTCGTTGAGCCCGCTTCGGGCAGCGAGTTCGGAACTGGTCAGCGGACCGTGTTCCGCGATGATCTTGAAAAGCTCTAGCCGATCCCCGATCGCACACAGGCGTAGGGTCATCATCCCCGTTGCATCTTCTATCACCTTGCTGACGAATTCCGTCGCAGTTCGCGTGGGTACCATCCTCTATTCCTCCAATAAGTAGTAGCGCCGGGCATGTAACGCGTATGCGCATTGAGTTTACAGTCGCGGCTCGAATTAGCCAGACCATGCCTTCCGATGTTTTAGCATTGCGGCTAAGAGTCTCGTTGCTTACCATGGTTCCATTACGGTTCGCAAAGGGCTGGTCGATGGCGATCACCATTAGGCTTCAACAGATCCCCGCCGAGGTCTATTACTCTCGTAAACGAGCGGCCAACGCGATTTCGGAGCCCGCATTGAATTGATTGTGACGGAGGCCCGCCAACTGTTGGGTTGGGGTGAGGGACGAACCACAGCGTCGCAAGTCGCGCGCCGGTGTGCGGTTGCTGGGGTTCGCGTTGCTCGCCCCAACCTACTCGACCCCTTGCGTGGTGGCAGAGCATGACGGAATTCTCCCGCGAATCGTATGCCGCGCTCGAACGCGAGCTAGAAATTCGCACCGCGGAACTCAGTGAGGCACGCGCTTACCGAATCGCCAACGACGAGGTGTTGCAGGCGATCAACGGCTCGATCGGCGACGCCGCGCCGGTGTTTGAGAAGATCGTCGACAGCTGTGATCGTCTGTTTACCACCGATCACGCCGCAGTCTGGCTAGTTCGAGAAGATGGCCAATTACATCTTGGGGCGATCCGCACCAGAGTGCTCGGTAGAGCGCCCGATGTCCCAATGACCTTGCCCTTGGCGGAAGCGGTGTGCGGTATGCCGCTCCGGGAACGTCGTGTCGTGCATTTAACCACCATCGCCACGGAAACCACCGGAAGTGACGGCCGGATTCTGACGAAAGCAGAGCTGAGCCTGAGTGACCGTGCCTGGGTTGCCGCCATCGGTGATCACACCCTCCTGGTTGCGCCGCTGAGGACTGAAAATCGTGACATTGGCACGATCGCTCTCGTGCGACGCCCGCCGAAGCCGTTTTCGGACAAAGAGATTACCCTGTTGACGACGTTCGCTAATCAAGCCGTGATCGCGATCGAAAACGTCCGCCTGTTCAACGAGACCAAAGAATCACTGGATTATCAAACCGCGACCAGCGAAGTGCTGCGGGTGATCAGCAGTTCAGTCGCCGATATCACGCCAGTGTTCGAGAAAATTCTCGATAGCTGCGAGCGTCTGTTCAGCGCCGAACACTTCGCCGTCATGCTGGTCGGGGAAGACGGGTTATTACAGCTCCCGGCGTATCGCGGGGCCGCGTATCGCACGCTGAGCGGGCTGTTTCCAATGCCGATCGAGGGGACAATTGTCGAACTCGCGCTGGCCGAACGCCAGACCGTTCACTATCCGGACATTGGCGCTGTGGTGGATCCGCCACCGATTATTCGCGTCGCCCGTGAGACCCTTGGCAACTACTCGTTGCTGATGGCTCCGCTGCTGCTCGACGGGCACGGAATTGGCGCTATCGCGTTGGGTCGAAACGCGCCGAAGGCGTTCACCGAAAAAGAGATCGCGCTGCTATCGACCTTCGCCGACCAGTCGGTGATCGCGATCGAAAACGCGCGGCTCTTCCGCGAAACCCACGAAGCCCTAGAACGTCAGACCGCGACCGCCGAAGTGCTTAAGGTGATCAGCGAATCGCCGACCGATCTCCAGCCGGTATTCGACGCGATAACCGAGCGCGCGATGGCGCTGTGTGGCGCGAGCTGCCGGCACACCGAGCCAACTCGCGGTGCCAATGCTGCGCGAGGGCCTGGTGGTCGGTTCGATCTGGGTCGGGCGCGGTGAAGTTGGCTCGTTCCCGGACAAGCTCGTCAAGCTGCTGCAGACCTTCGCCGACCAAGCCGTCATCGCGATCGAGAACGTGCGCTTGTTCAATGAAACGAAAGCGGCGCTGGAGCAGCAAACCGCGACAGCGGAGATTTTGCGGGTTATCAGCGAATCCCCGAGCGACCTTCAGCCGGTATTCCATGCGATCGTTAAAACCGCCTTGAGACTGTTTCACGTGTCTCAGGCGGGTCTGGCATTACGCGAGGGAAATAGCTTTCGCGTGATGTCCAAGGCAGTGCCAGGCCAACCAATTGCGGGCCCGTTCCCCGACCTGATTGTGTTGGATACGGACGCCAATTTTCCCTCGCGGGTGATCTTGAACAAGGAAGTCCTGCACCTGGCGGACTGGGACGTCATCGATCTGCCACCGTTTGAACAAGGTGTTCGTGATCAGGAGGGTTTTCGCGCCTCATTGGTCCTACCCATTCAGCGCGGCAGCGAATGCATTGGCGCGTTCGCCATTATGCGCAATACACCAGGAGCGTTCAGCGACAAAGAAGTCGCGCTGATGCACGCGTTCGTCCATCAGGCCGAAATAGCGATTGAAAACGTGCGGCTTTCTCGCGAGACCCAGGAAGCCCTGGAGCAACAAACGGCGATGGCGGAGATCCTGAAAGTCATCAGCGAATCACCGACCGACCTTCAGCCGGTGTTCGATACGATCACCAAACGCGCGATGGCGCTGTGCGGCGCGCGGATCGGTGTGCTGACCCGTGTCGATGGTGAACTACTGCATCTGGTGGCCTACCACGGTGCTTCAGAAGAATCGGCGGTCGCCCTGCGGGCCGCTTTCCCGACAAAGCTCGAGCACAAGACTAGGATTAGTGCGCGCGCGGTGCTGGACCGCGCACCCGTGAACGTGCCGGATGTGTTCGCTGATTCCAATTACACCACGATAGACGCCGCTCGACTCGGCGGTTATCGCAGCCTCCTCGCGGTGCCGATGCTGCGTGAGAATCAAGTCCTCGGGACAATCAACGTAGCCCGGGCGGAGCAGGGCTTATTCCCCGAGAATCTGGTGAAGTTACTGCAAACCTTCGCCGACCAAGCGGTCATCGCAATCGAGAACGTACGTTTATTCAATGAGACGAAGGAGGCGCTAGAACAACAGACCGCGACGGCCGAAGTGCTCAAGGTGATCAGTAGCTCGGTGGCGGATACCGCGCCAGTGTTCGAGAAAATACTGGACAGCTGTCTACGCCTGTTTACGACCGATCAAGCGGGCGTGTTCCTGATCCGGGACGACGTCGTCTATCTGGAAGCGAGTCGCGGTACCGGGTTTGGAAAAAGTTCGCGATATCTGGCCATGTTCTAAATCTGACCATGGAGCAAACGGTCTGAGTGTCGCTGTAAACATTCCCAAGGTTAGCAAGCTCGCCAATCCGAGTGTGGCGACGTGTCGCGCCAAGGAGCTCATTGACGACTGGTCATTCATCAGCGCCCCGATGTTATGGGAAGATCGACTGGTCGGCTCGATGGTGGTCAGCCGCCAACCACCGAGACTTTTCACGGAGAAGGAGCACGCGCTCCTCACCACTTATTGCCGATCAAGCAATAATTGCCATCGAAAACGCGCGCCTGTTCCATGAAATCCAAGACAAGAGCCAGCAGCTACAAATCGCCAATCAGCATAAGTCCGAATTCCTGGCCAATATGTCACACGAGCTCCGCACGCCATTGAACGCGATCATCGGCTTCTCCGAAGTGCTGATCGAGCGCATGTTCGGCGAACTCAACGAAAAGCAGGACGATTACCTGAAAGACATTTTTTCGTCGGGTAAGCATTTGTTAGCGCTGATCAATGACATTCTCGATCTGTCGAAAATTGAAGCTGGGTGCATGGAACTAGAGCTGTCGACGTTCGAAGTCCCCGCTGCGATCTCAAACGCGATGATTTTGATCCGCGAACGCGCGACTCAGCACGGTATTGATTTAGTCTGCCACCTTGCGCCCGAGGTTGGCGAACAGCGTGCCGATGAACGCAAGTTCAAGCAAATTCTGCTTAATTTCCTGTCAAATGCGGTGAAGTTCACACCGGATGGCGGCAAGCTCGAGGTTCGCGCAACGGTGGAAGAGGACAATCTGTTATCGGTATCCGTCAGCGATACGGGCATTGGCATCGCGCCCGAGGATCAAGCCGCGGTGTTCGAAGAGTTCCGGCAAGTGGGGCACCACTACACCAACAAGAACGAAGGTACGGGTCTCGGGCTCGCGTTGACCAAACGGTTCGTTGAGCTGCACGGCGGTGCGCTTAGTGTCCGCAGTGTGCTCGGCGAAGGATCAACGTTTACGTTTACGATTCCGAGGCAGGTATGAAGGTCGTATTAATCGTCGAAGACAACGAAAAAAACATGAAGCTCGCCCGCGACATCCTGCAGGCTAAGGGCTACACCACTTTAGAAGCTGTGACGGGTGAAGAGGGTGTCCAAGTCGCGATCGCGCAAACCCCGGACTTAGTGTTGATGGATATTCAGCTGCTTGGGATTAACGGCATTGAAGCGTTCAAGCAAATAAGGGCCAACCCGAGCACCCAAACCATTCCCGTGATCGCGTTCACGGCCTCGGTTACCCCGACCGATCGCAGCCAGGTCACGGCAGCTGGCTTCGACGCGTTTTTGAGTAAGCCAATAGATCTAAAAGAATTCGTCGCGACGATTAAGCGTCTCACGGAGACAGCGGTTTAATGGGCGCGCCGGCGAAAATTCTCGTGGTTGACGATACGCCAGCAAACGTCAAGCTACTCGTCGATGTGCTCACCGCCAAAGGCTATGTGGCGACCGCGGCGGTGAATGGCGAGGAAGCCCTCATCCGTATTGCGAACGACCCGC
Source organism: Gammaproteobacteria bacterium (assembly GCA_009692265.1). Classification (GTDB taxonomy): domain Bacteria; phylum Pseudomonadota; class Gammaproteobacteria; genus CAIKBL01. The sequence continues at coordinate 18,868 of SHZM01000019.1, read as the reverse complement.
CGGATCTCGTGCTGCTCGATACCATGATGTCGGGGCTTTCCGGGTACGACGTGTGCCGCCGGCTCCGCGAGGATCCCGCGACTGCCCTGTTACCCGTGGTGTTATGTACCTCGCTCGATCCACACCAAGAGCGGCTTAAAGGGATCGAGGCCGGTGCGGATGATTTCGTCTCCAAGCCGATCAATCGACCGGAATTATTGGCGCGAGTGCACTCCTTACTGCGGATCAAGACGCTGCAAGACGAAGTGAAGTCACAGTCGGCGGAGCTCGCGAAGTGGAACCAGACCATGGCGGAGCGAGTGCAAGAGCAAGTCGTGCAACTGGAAAGACTTTCGCGATTGAAAGGTTTTTTCTCCCCACAACTCGCGGCGGCGATAGTGGCGGGCGGCGAGGAACTCTTGAAAACCCATCGCCGCGAAATCTGCGTCGTGTTTATTGATCTGCGTGGTTTCACCGCGTTCACCGAGCGGGCTGAACCCGAAGAGGTAATGGAACTGCTAAACGCCTACCACACCAGGATGGGGCGATTAGTGATGGAGTACGGTGGGACCCTGGAGCGTTTTGCCGGGGATTCGGTGATGGTGTTTTTTAACGATCCGGTGCCGCTGGAACAACCGGCCCTGCACGCGGTGCGGATGGCTTTGGCCATGAAGCAGGCATTTCTCCCATTAGGCGAGAGCTGGCACAAACGCGGCTTCCAACTTGGCCTCGGCTGCGGAATCGCACAAGGCTATGCAACCTTGGGATTGATTGGCTTCGACGGCCGTCACGATTACGCCGCGATCGGCAATGTGACGAACCTTGCGGCACGCTTGTGCGGCGAAGCGACCAGTGGGCAGGTGCTGATCGATCGCAAGACGCTAGCCAATATTGAAGGTGCGTTCGACACCGCGGACGTCGGACCGCTAACCTTGAAAGGGTTCACTCATCCAGTGCCGACATTTTCAGTGTTCACCGTCGGCGAGCAAGTTTAAGGGCACCTCTAAAAATTCGATCAAGACGCTGACGACAAGGCGCAAACAGGCGAAAAAGCGGGAGTTTTAGAGGTGCCCTTAAGGTGATTGATGTTCAGCCCAGATCGCGACGGAAACGCTGAATGCCGCAAGGTCATCCGTGCGACTCGCGGCGAATCTGGCAATCAGCGCGTCCAGTCTAAAAATGTAGCACGAGCGCGGCGCGCAGCCCTTATCTTTCCCCGTGGTACTGCGGGATCCTGTTGTTGATTCAGTGGATCTGGTCCGGATTCATTTACCAAGCGCGCTGATGACTTCAGGTGGTGCTTGCACCAGTTCAATCAACACGCCTTCACCACTCAACGGGAATTCCTCATTGCTCTTGGGATGAATGAAGCAGATATCAAAGCCGGACGCGCCTTTGCGGATCCCGCCGGGTGCGAATCGCACACCATTGGCGCTCATCCACTGCACCGCGGCGGGAAGATCATCGACCCACAGGCCGACATGGTTAAGGGGGGTGGCATGCACAGCGGGTTTGCCGTTCGGATCCAGCGGTTGCATCAAGTCGACTTCGACCGCGGTTGGTCCGTGACCTAGTTCGCAGACATCCTCGTCCACGTTTTCGCGTTCGGACACAAAGGTGCTTTTAATCGAAAACCCGAAGATATCCACCCACAACTTCTGCAGACGTGTTTTATCTGTTCCGCCAATCGCAATCTGTTGAATACCCAGGATCTTGTAGGGTCTCGCGCTCATCACTTCGTTCCTATTCAAAGCGGACGATCGGTTGATCGACCGCTAGGCTCTCACCCTTATTCGCCAATATCTCCGCGACTTTTCCGTCACGTGAAGCGGTGAGGACATTCTCCATTTTCATCGCCTCGATCACTGCCATCCGCTCGCCCGCCAAGACGGTTTGTCCGACGTGCACAATCACATCGACTAACAACCCGGGCATCGGCGACAGTAGGAAGCGGCTGGTATCGGGGGGTGGTTTGTACGGCATCAGCGCCATCAATTCGGCACCGCGCGCCGACAACACCATCGCATCGATCGCCAGGCCGTGATGTTGCACGCGCAACCACACCCCGTGTCGCTCGATCTGCGCTGTGAAGGGTTGGGCATTACACGTACCCGTCGCGCGAATGCCACCGAACTCCCAGTCCTTCTCCAACTCGTAGCGGCGGACACCGATGGTGACCGCGAACGCATTGTTGGTATCAAGCGTGACGCTTCTGTGGAGGTGACGTCCTTCCTGCCCTTTGACGACAACGACAAACTCGTTGCCGATTTGAACGCCATGTCCGGGTAACTGCCCGCTGATCCCGGCAGCGCGTTCCAAGTAGCGGCGATTCGCGGCGGCGGCGAGGGCCACGAGAAAATCGGAATCCTCGTGCGGCACATCCTCCGCGCGAAAGCCGCTCGGCCATTGCTGCGTAATAAAGCCAGTATCGAAGTCACCGCTTTGGAAGCGTGGATGCGCAAGCAACGCGGATTGGAAAGGGATGTTGCTGCTGATCCCACGAATAACGAAGGCGTTTAATGCTTCGCGCATCTTGGCAATTGCCTCGTTACGGTCTTTGCCGTGCACGATGAGTTTCGCGATCATCGAATCATAGAACATCGGGATCGCGCCGCCTTCATAGACACCGGTGTCGACCCGCACGCCGTCACCTTCGGCGGGCGGCTGGTAGCGCACCAACCGGCCGGTGCTCGGTAAGAAATTACGAAACGGATCCTCGGCGTTGATGCGGCATTCAATCGCCCAACCCTCGCACTTAATTTCGCTCTGGGTGAAAGGGAGTTTCTCACCCGCCGCGACGCGGATCATCAGTTCAACGAGATCAACTCCGGTGATGCATTCGGTGACAGGATGTTCAACTTGCAGGCGAGTATTCATTTCGAGGAAGTAAAAGCGCTGGTCTGCCCCGACGACAAACTCGACCGTCCCCGCGCTCTGATAACTCACGGCCTTCGCAAGCGCGACGGCCTGTTCCCCCATCGCCTTACGCGTTGCCTCGGAGATGAACGGGGACGGCGCTTCTTCAATGATTTTTTGGTGGCGGCGCTGGATTGAACATTCGCGTTCGTGCAGGTACACGACATTACCGTGAGCGTCTCCGAGCACCTGGATTTCGATGTGCCGGGGCTGTTCGACGAATTTCTCGATGAACACGCGGTCATCGCCAAAGCTGGTGCGTGCCTCGTTGCGGCAGGAGGCGAAGCCCTCGTGGGTTTGTTGGTCGTCAAAGGCCACGCGCAGACCTTTACCGCCGCCTCCGGCCGAGGCCTTGATCATCACCGGATAGCCGATGTCGCGCGCAATAGTCACGGCTTGTTCCGGGGATTCTATCGCCTCGTTCCATCCCGGAATTGTGTTGACCCTGGCTTCGTTCGCAAGTTTCTTCGACGCGATCTTGTCGCCCATCGCGGCGATCGACAAATGCTTCGGGCCAATAAAGACGATCCCTTCTTCTTCGATCCGTTTGGCGAACACCGCGTTCTCTGAGAGAAAACCATAGCCCGGATGCACCGCTTCCGCGCCAGTGCGCTTGCACGCCGCGATAATAGCGTCCATCGACAGATACGAGTCGCGGCTCGGTGGAGGGCCGATCAGTACCGCTTCGTCGGCCATCTCAACATGGCGCGCGTCGCGGTCGGCTTCCGAATACACCGCGACAGTTTTAATTCCGAGCCTTTTCGCGCTCTTAATGACGCGACAGGCGATCTCGCCCCGATTGGCGATTAAGATCTTCTTGAACATTACAGAACCTTCACGCGTACTGATGGATGAGTGACTAGGAGTTTTGAAACTACAGCGGAATATTGCCGTGCTTACGCCACGGATTTTCGAGTTGTTTATTTTTCAACATGACCAACGAGCGGCAAATCCGTTTGCGCGTCTCGTGCGGCTGGATTACATCGTCGATGTAGCCACGGGCACCCGCGATGAACGGATTCGCGAAGCGCGCCTTGTATTCGGCTTCGCGCGCGGCGAGTTTTGCGACATCGCTCTTGTCTTCTCTGAAAATGATCTCCACCGCACCCTTGGCACCCATCACGGCGATTTCGGCACTCGGCCACGCAAGGTTCACGTCTCCGCGTAGATGTTTCGAACTCATCACATCGTAGGCACCGCCGTATGCCTTACGAATAATGACCGTAACTTTTGGCACCGTGCATTCGGCGTAGGCATAGAGCAGCTTCGCGCCGTGTTTTATGATCCCGCCATATTCCTGACTCGTCCCAGGCAGGAACCCCGGAACATCGACAAAAGTGATAACGGGAATACTGAACGCGTCACAGAAGCGCACGAAGCGCGCGGCTTTGATCGAGCTTCTAATATCAAGACATCCGGCCAACACCTGCGGATTGTTAGCCACGATTCCAACAGTTTGACCATCCATGCGGGCGAAGCCGACCACGATATTCGCCGCATAGTCCGGTTGTAATTCAAAGAAATCGCCGTTGTCGGCGACCTTGGTGATCAGCTCTTTGATTTCGTACGGTCTATTCGGATTATCTGGGACCAAGGTGTCGAGTGAAAAATCCAGCCGATCCGCGGGATCACCGCTGGGCCGCACTGGTGGTGTCTCGCGATTGTTCAACGGCAGGTAGTTATAGAATCGCCGTAACATCAGGATCGCCTCGACGTCGTTATCGAACGCGAGATCAGCGACTCCGCTTTTCGTCGTGTGCGAGATCGCACCGCCGAGTTCTTCGGCCGTCACGGTCTCGTGGGTCACCGTTTTCACGACTTCGGGACCCGTGACGAACATATAGGAGCTGTCCTTCACCATGAAAATAAAATCAGTCATCGCCGGTGAATACACCGCGCCACCGGCACAGGGTCCCATGATCAGGCTGATCTGTGGGACCACACCCGACGCTAGAACATTGCGCTGAAACACTTCGGCGTAGCCGCCGAGTGACGCGACGCCTTCCTGGATGCGCGCGCCTCCCGAGTCGTTGAGACCGATGACTGGTGCGCCAACCTTCATTGCTTGATCCATCACCTTGCAGATTTTTTCGGCGTGGGCCTCGGACAACGCACCGCCAAACACGGTGAAGTCCTGGCTGAAGACGAATGCGAGGCGGCCGTTGATCATGCCGTAACCGGTGACTACGCCATCCCCTGGCGGGCGGTTCTCCGCCATACCGAAGTCCACGCAACGATGTTCGACGAAGAGATCCCATTCTTCAAAAGTGCCTTCGTCGAGCAATAGCTCCAGTCGTTCGCGCGCAGTGAGTTTGCCTTTGGCGTGCTGTGCGTCGATCCGCTTTTGCCCCCCGCCGAGGCGGGCGGCGGCGCGCTTCTGTTCGAGTTGTTCAATGATGTCGTGCATGAGACTTCCGTATTAATCCATCATGTCTAATAGGCGACGTGCCGCGACCGACGCCGCGAGTTGTCCGGAGCTAACTTCGGCCGTGATCGCCGCGAGCGCCGCCATTACTTTGGGATGCGTGCGGAAGCGCGTCTTTAAGCCGGCGTCGATCCGATCGTTCATCCAGGTCTCGTTCTGCTGTTGACGGCGTAGCGCGTACTGCCCCAGCGCCTGCTGGGCCTGAAACGCTTCCACCGTCGACCAGAACGTATCGATGCCTTGATTTTTCAGGGCAGCGACCTGAATTACCCGCGCCTGCCATCCCACGTTGCGCTGTCCATGCAAGTTTAACGCGGAGGTAATCTGCGCCTGCGCGCGGGTCGCCGCGACGGGATCGAGATCAGCCTTGTTGATCACGACCAGGTCCGCCAGTTCCATGATCCCTCTTTTAATCGCCTGCAAATCGTCGCCGGCGTTCGGCAACTGTAACAGAACGAACATATCCGTCATGCCCGCCACCGCTATTTCGCTCTGCCCCACGCCCACAGTTTCCACGATGACGATATCGTGGCCAGCGGCTTCAACTATCAGCATGGCTTCGCGTGTTTGCTCGGTGACACCACCGAGCGTGCCAGCAGTTGGGCTCGGGCGAATGAACGCCCGCTGGTCCACGGACAGTCGCTCCATGCGGGTTTTGTCACCCAGGATTGAGCCCCCGGAAAGGCTCGACGACGGGTCAACGGCGAGCACCGCGACGCGGTGGCCCCGGTCTAGTAATAGGAGGCCTAGAGCTTCGATAAACGTGCTCTTGCCGACTCCGGGAACTCCGGAGATGCCCAGGCGAAAAGAATTTCCGCTGGCGGACAAGAGGCTGGTAAGCAGCTCGTTCGCGCGTTCCCGGTGATCGGCCCGGCTGGATTCGAGGAGGGTAATTGCCTTGGCGATGGCGCGACGATGGGAGGGGTTAGCCGGATCCCTGATCGCAGCAATGATCCACTGTTCGTCATTGGCGTCCATCTGGCCCTTCGCCATGTCAGGGTAAACAAGGAATCAGTACGCGCGGACACCGTGCGAGGCTACTCGAAAACTGCGCGCACGCGAGCAAGCAAATTTGCCTTCGCATTAGGCGAGACTCGTACGGATCTGTTCCAGCACATCCTTCGCGCTCGCTGGGATTGGAGTTCCGGGGCCATAGATACCTTTCACCCCAGCCTCGTACAGGAATTCGTAATCCTGTCTAGGGACGACGCCGCCCACGAAGACGATGATATCGTTCGCGCCCTGCTGTTTGAGTGCTTCAATAATCGCCGGTACCAGGGTTTTATGTCCGGCCGCGAGAGTCGAGACCCCGACCGCGTGCACGTCGTTTTCAATTGCCTGCCGCGCGCATTCTTCCGGTGTCTGAAACAGCGGTCCAATATCGACGTCGAAACCAAGATCGGCAAACGCGGTGGCGACGACTTTGGCGCCGCGATCATGACCGTCCTGTCCGAGCTTGGCGATCAGCACGCGCGGTCTTCGACCTTGCGCGTTCGCAAAGGCTGCGATTTCACCCTTCAATTGATCCCAGCCCTCGGCTGAATCGTAAGCAGCTGCATACACGCCGGTCACCTTTTGAATATCGGCGCGGTGACGGCCGAAGCTGGTTTCCAAGGCATCGGAGACTTCACCGACCGTCGCGCGCAGGCGCATGGCCTGCACGCTCAGTTCCAGAAGATTGCCTTGTTTTGACTCTGCGGCAGCGGTGAGCGCAGCCAACGCTGCCGCGACTTTCGTCGAGTCGCGGGTTGCGCGAATTTTCAGTAAGCGGGTTATCTGTTGCTCGCGCACCATCGCGTTATCAACCACCCGAATGTCGTGCGGCTCTTCGGCCTCTTTGAGGCGGTACTTGTTCACCCCGACGATGACATCAGCGCCAGAATCAATTCTTGCTTGCTTTTCGGCTGCGCTGGCTTCGATTTTCAATTTAGCCCAGCCCGAATCGACGGCGCGGGTCATGCCACCCTGCTGTTCGACTTCCTCGATAATCGCCCAGGCCTTGTCGGCCATGTCCTTGGTCAGAGACTCCATCATGTAGGAGCCGGCCCAGGGATCCACCACACTGCCGATATGGGTCTCTTCTTGCAGAATCAACTGGGTGTTACGTGCGATTCGAGCACTGAAGTCGGTGGGTAATGCGATCGCTTCGTCGAAGCTATTGGTATGCAGACTTTGAGTACCGCCGAACACTGCCGCCATCGCTTCCACCGTGGTGCGCACCACGTTGTTGTAGGCGTCCTGTTCGGCGAGACTCCAACCCGATGTCTGGCAATGTGTCCGCAACATCAAGCTCTTTGGATTTTTCGCCCCGAAGCCACTCATGATTCGATGCCACAGCATGCGCGCGGCACGCATCTTCGCGATCTCGAGGTAGAAGTTCATGCCGATCGCCCAAAAGAAACTCAAGCGGCCGGCAAAATCGTCGACATCGAGCCCGCGCGCGAGCGCGGTTTTCACATACTCCTGGCCATCGGCCAGGGTAAAGGCCAGTTCCAGGGCCTGGTTCGCACCGGCTTCCTGCATGTGATAGCCGGAAATTGAGATCGAGTTGAACTTCGGCATTTTTTTCGCCGTGTACTCGATGATGTCGGCGACGATCCGCATCGAAGGCTCGGGCGGATAGATGTAAGTATTGCGCACCATGAACTCTTTAAGGATATCATTCTGGATGGTGCCGCTTAATTGCGCGAGATCGACGCCTTGTTCTTCGCCCGCCACGATGTAACCAGCGAGCACCGGCAGTACCGCGCCGTTCATCGTCATCGACACACTGACCTTCTCAAGGGGGATCTGAGCAAACAGGATCTTCATGTCCTCTACCGAATCGATCGCCACGCCGGCCTTGCCGACGTCGCCAGTCACCCGCGGATGATCACTGTCATAGCCGCGGTGTGTGGCTAAATCGAACGCGACGGACACACCTTGCCCACCCCCTGCAAGCGAGCGGCGGTAGAACGCATTCGATTCCTCCGCGGTCGAGAAACCGGCGTATTGGCGGATCGTCCACGGCCGAACTGTGTACATCGTGGCCTGAGGGCCACGGGTATAGGGGGGGAATCCGGGCAGGGTATCGGTCCCAGGCAGACCCTGCAGATCTGTCGCTGTGTACAGTGGTTTGACGACGATCCCTTCCGGGGTCGTCCAATTGAGCGCGTCGAGCCGGCCATCGGGCGCCGATTTCGCCGCAGCCCGCGACCATTGTTCAAGGGTGAATTGCTCTGGGGTGGGTCCGTTCGACATGGGGTGATATTGCTCCTGGTCACCGCATGGTACCGGATGCTTAAAGTTGAATTCAAACCGGAGACGAGCGCCGGGTGATTCCATAAATCGTGCGGGCCGAAGCAGCAAAGCTTCAGGCGCGCCGCGATCCCTCTAGCGCGTTCTCGGAATGGACCAATTTTGCTAGATTTTGGCTAAATCTCGCACCAGGATCCGCAAGGACTGCACATCAAACGCGGGCAAAAAATGGTCGATATAAGGGAGTGCGGCCTTCATGCCGCTCGCCCTCACCTGAAAAGTGCTGGCCCCATACATAGGGTTGATCCAGACCACGGTTCGCACTTGGCGCTGCAATGCCTGCATCTCAAGTTCGATCAATCGCGTCTCGCCGTTGTCGTAGCCGTCGCTGATGATAATCGCCACAGTCGAACCTGCTGAGCCCTCACGCAGTACACCGCGATTCAACGTGGCGAGTGCACCGCCAATATTGGTGCCTCCCGACCAGTGGCGAACTGTCTCACCGACTTCGCTCAATGTCTCCACGACGCTGCGCCGACGCAGTAAGGAAGTGATCTCCGTGACGTGGGTGCTAAACACCAGGGTTCGGGAATTTTTCAGCGCCTGCTGCAATCCAAACATCAGTCGCAGCAAAAACGGATTGAACGCATCCATCGATCCGCTGACATCGCACAGCATGACGAGACGGGTTTTGCGGGTGCGGCGCTCGACCCTGGCGAGATCGACGAGATCCATGCCGTAGCGGATATTGCCGCGCACGCTTCGGCGCAAATCCACTTTCGCGCCGTGCTTGGCGCGCTGCAGCCGCCGCGACCGTCGGGTGGCCAAGTGTTTGGCAAGTTCACGAATGAGCTGGTCGAGCGGGGGCGCAGCGGGATCCCACCGACTTTGCAGATCCAGTCCGCAGGTGACTTCGTCGGCGCTGTAGCTGTCCGCGGCAGTCGTAATTTCCTGGTTAATCTCGCGATAATGATGGCCCATGCTTCCTTGCATGGATTCGCCGCGGATTCGGCTGTGAAAGTGTCGTTCATCGCTTTCGCCGTAGAAAAACTCACGAAAAAGACGGTCGAAGCGGCGTTCCTCGTCCGCGCTGGAAGCGAGATTCATGCGCACAGCGAGTCGGTAATCCTCTGCGTTGAGGTAATCGATGGCCGGAAGCGCGCGCAGCACATCAAGCACCTTCGCCGGCGTAACCGCGAGTCGTTCAGCTTTCGCGAGATGGCACAGCGCGAGGGTACGTTCGATAAGTTGCTCGCCGCTCACACGGATCGACTCACCCGTGGTTCGTCCGTGACGTCAGCGAGGATTTGGGCGGGCCCGATCGCGCGTAGACGTTCAATATCGTCGCGGTGCTTCAAGACGACGCCGGCGGTATCCAGCAACGCTTCCGGGGTGATCTCGGTGATGCCGAGACCAAACAGCGCGCGGCTCCAATCCAGGGTTTCGGCAATCCCCGGGCGCTTGTGAAAGTCGATTTCGCGCAGAGTCTGCATGGTCTGAGTGATGGTCGCGGCCAACTTCGCTTCGATGCCGGGAATCCGGCGACGAATGATTTCGCGCTCCCGCTCGGGGCTTGGGTAGTCCAGCCACAGATATAGGCACCGGCGCTTCAACGCGTCGTTTAGTTCGCGGGTGCGGTTCGAGGTTAGGAGCACCAGCGGCCGATGAATCGCCACGAACGGGCCGAGTTCAGGAATGGTGATTTGGAAGTCAGATAAAATTTCCAATAGAAATGCTTCGAATTCTTCATCCGCGCGATCGACCTCGTCGATCAGCAGCACCGCTGGGCGCGGTCCGGGATGGCGGATGGCGGCGAGCAACGGGCGATTCATCAGGAACTCGTCGCTAAAAATCGATTTCTCCAGGGCCGCGCGTGATTGGTGGTCGTGTTCGTTGATCCGGATATGCAAAATTTGGCGCGCATAATTCCATTCGTACAGCGCGGTATTCGCATCCAAGCCTTCATAACACTGTAAACGTATCAGCGGGGTATCCAGTACCTTGGCCAACACCTTCGCGACTTCGGTTTTGCCGACCCCGGCTTCGCCTTCGAGCAGCAGCGGCTTCTCCAAATCCATCGCGAGCTTAAGGCTGAGCGCCAAGGCGCGGTCCGCAATATAGTTGTCCGCGGCGAATTGCTGCTGAATTTTCTCGACTGTGGAGAGTAGGGCGAACTGAGTCATGCGTGAAGGGTTCCCGGGGATGATTTAATCGAAGGGCAACGCTACCATGCCGCAGGTTGGCCTATTTCACCGGAGACGACAATATGCGAATACTGGTTTTCAAAGGGCTCGACGACGCGGTTCACCTGGGTGAGATCGATGCCTTGGGCATAGTGCACGGTCTCAAGCACGATGGTCGCATCGAGCAGGATGGGGTGCTGGTCGCGCTGGATGCGCAGGGCAGGCAGCGGCCCTTGGCGCGAACAGGCACCACGACGAAACTCGCGGAAGTGACCTTGCTAGCGCCGGTGCCACGACCGCACCGGAATATTTTTTGTGTCGGCAAGAACTATCACGAGCACGTGAAGGAATTCGCGAACAGTGGCTACGATTCGAGCGCGACCTCGGATGCCCCGCCCGAATCACCGATTGTGTTCTCTAAATTACCGCAATCCGTGATCGCAACCAAGGCAGAGATTCTGCAAGATCGCGCGGTTTCGACCGATACCGATTACGAGGCCGAACTCGGCGTCATAATCGGAACGGGTGGGCGCAATATTTCGTCCAGCGACGCAATGTCCCATGTCTGGGCATACACCATCATCAACGATGTTACCGCACGTGACGTACAGAAGAATCACAAGCAATGGTTGCTCGGAAAATCACAGGACACGTTTTGCCCAATGGGCCCTTGGGTGGTTACCCGCGATGAAATTGATCTCGCCAATACTCGAATTCAGTGCTGGGTCAATGAGGAGCTGCGGCAGAATGCGACGACTGACATGATGATCTTCGATGTGCCGACGTTAATTGCAACGATCTCGCACGGAATCACGTTACTGCCAGGGGACATTATCGCCACCGGCACGCCGTCCGGGGTGGGGATCGGGTTCAAACCTCCGCGTTGGTTGCGACCGGGCGATCGCGTGAAGATTGAAATCTCAGGAATCGGCGTGCTTGAAAATGCCATTGCCGCGCGCTAGCGAGGACTGATGAATAAATCAACGCTATTTACCAACGTGCGAATTCTCGATGGCACCGGTGCCGCGATATTCGCGGGCGAAGTGGAAGTCGAAGGCGACCGCATCACGCGTGTCGGAAAAAGCAAAAGCAAAGCCCTCCTCGGATGTCAGATCATCGATGGCAACAGCGCGACATTGATGCCGGGTCTGTGTGATGCGCACACGCATTTCAGTTGGAACAATCAAGCTAGCCTGTCCGAGATCCAGTTCATGCCACCCGAGGAGCACATACTGTGGTGCGCGCAAATCGCCAAGCAGTATATCGATATGGGCTTTACCAGTTGCGTCGGCGCAGCCGCAGCCAAGCCGCGCCTCGATGTGGTAATCCGCAATGCGATCAATAGTGGCCAGATCCCGGGGCCGCGCTACCTGGCCAATAGTCAGGAACTCGCCACCGTCGGCGGACTCGGCGACATGGCTCCGCCGCATATCGAGCACGACAATTTGAGTTTTGGTGCGTTGGTGAGCGGACCAGAAGAAGTGCGGCGGATGGTGCGGCGCTTCATCAAGTACGGCGTCGATCTCGTTAAACTCAATCTCTCCGGCGAAGAAATTACGGGGGTGCCATCGGCGGCGACCGTGATGAGCGAAGAAGAATGCGCGATGGCTGCGACGGAAGCCCATCGCCGGGGCTTGCGGCTTTGTGCGCATGCCCGCTCCGCCGAATCGGTCAAAATGTGCGTGCGCAACGGGATCGAGATTATTTATCACGCGTCGTTTATCGATGACGAAGCGCTGACGATGCTCGCGAAGCGCAAGGAACATCACTTTGTCGCGCCCGGGCTGGCGTGGCTGATCTGCACCGCGCGCGAAGCTGCGGCCTGGGGTATCAGTCCGGGTTCGGCGCTCGCGAATGCGTACGAGGTCGAACTCGCGGCCGCGATTGTGGGTCTGAAGAAGATGCACAAAAAAGGGATCCGGATCCTGCCCGGCGGCGACTACGGTTTCGCGTGGACGCCGCACGGCAGGAACGCAAAGGATCTGCAGTATTTCGTCGATCTGATCGGCATGCGCCCGATGGAAGCGATCCTGTCCGCGACCAAACTCGGCGGCGAAATCATGGGTAAACCTGACGAGTTAGGCTTGATTCGCCCGGGATATTTGGCGGACCTGATTTTGGTCGATGGCGATCCCGTCAAAGACATCACGATTTTGCAGGCGCGCGAAAAGATTCTTGCGGTGATGAAGGGTGGGGAGTTTTATCGGGGCTTGGGAAAGTTCGGCGGTGAAATGAAATCCCCCCCCCCCGCCGCTATGCGGACACCCCCTTTGAAAAAGGGGGAACGAGGGGGACTTGCGGGTCGTTAGCGCCAATAAAATTCTACCCGCACGGTGCATCGATTAGATTCAGCTTGGGTTAGGGGCGGTGGACTTAGAGTGGTGGTATGAAGCGAGCCACCAACCTGGTCTTGACCCTCGTGCTCATTTTGAGTCTTTTCGGTTGTGCGCTCGGTACCCAGACTCCTTATCAACCACTGCAGAATAACGGCGGTTACAGCGAACAACGCATTGAAGCGAATCGCTACCGCGTGACTTTCGTCGGCAATTCCTTGACTACCCGCGAAGAAGTAGAAAACTATTTGTTGTTCCGTATGGCCGAGCTCACGGTCAGCCAGGGCTATGATTACTTCATCGTGTCGGATAACGACACCGAAAGTAACACTGTCTACATGCAAACAATGACTGGCTACGACAGCTTCGATCCGTTTTATCCAAGATTTTGGCCACGCACAGCGTTTGTCACTGGCACCGCAACCCCTATTACGAACTATAAGGCGCTGGCCTATGTGGTGATGTTCAAAGGACCCAAGCCTGAAGCCGATCCAAGCGCTTACGAGGCACGTGAGGTCCAGAATAGCTTAGGGCCATTGGTTCGCGCGGCGCCTGTGCCGCGATAATCGCGGCTATCGAACCTGTAAACGGATCGCCGGCATGTAGAGGCCTTGTTCTCGTCGAACCCACCACGCCAACGACTGCACCCGCTCAACCGGCGAAGTGAAACGATAGTCGAACACGCGCGCACGGACATAGCTGGGCGGGTTCAACGGAAACGGATTGTTCGCAAATAGCGCGAGAACTTCAGGCGAGCCTTGCAGCAGACGCACTAGTAGATTTCCGAACCAGGGCTGGTCCGACGCAGTGCTTAATGCTGCAAACCACATCTGCCAGTCAAGCCGGGGTTGGTGCGGGATATTCCAACCCGGTCGCCGCAGCGGATCGCTCGGCTTATAGCGAAACTCGTAAGGCTGCCAGGCGCGAGCGTCCGCAGAGCCTTCGATCACGATTTCAGCGCGAGACGTCGTCATATTTGCGAACAAACCATAGCTGTTCGCAATGCGAAATGGTGCGCTCAACTGATATAGCCCATGCAGCGGCGCCCACGCTAATCGCCGCGTTACCTGCTCGGTCAATTGAATCGCACCGAGGGTGAGGATTAGCGATCCGAACGCCGCTGTGGCTACGCTAAAGCGCGGTATCACGTTCGAAACACTAGCACATGCCCAGCGCGGCAGAACGGCGCGTAACGCAGCATCGTCGAGAAGGGTGAGGCATAGCGCCATCGTCAATAGATTGAAGAAGTTGTAGTTGCCAGTGAGGGTGATCAAGCCTTGGAAGGCGAACACAACGACCGCTGCCACCATGCGCGGCCGACGCGGGAGAAAAATGAAAAACGGCAAGACCAGCTCAACGACCAACGTCGCCGCAGTGCCAATCTTTAAAATGGTTGGAGATAGTGAGTTTGCGAACCATGCGAGCACTGTCGGCAACGGTTGGGTGAAGAAGTGATACTCAAGCGCCGTGAGACCCGACCAGGTTGGGTCCAGCGACTGAAGCTTTACGAATCCCGCGAGAAAGAGAAAACGGAACGTAATCCAACGCAGTAACCAAATCACGAATGTCGTGGATCCCGGTAGCAGGATCGCGACGAAGCCGACTTCCAGGAGCAGCAGATCCCATTGGAAGTGCATAAAATCCTGTCCAGCATAGAACAGGGACAAGTAGCCGATGAAAAGCAGGCCGAGCAGCACGCGCGATTGAAGGCCGCAGGCGAGCAGCCCCCCGAGCAACGCGCCGATCGCGCAGACCATTTTCACGGCGATATCGCTGTCGGCAATCCAGAACAGGGTAGGGACCTCGTAGTACGCGCGCAGCCCCAAGTAATCCTGCACAGCGAATAGAAACGATGGTAGCGGCAGGATGCCGTTCGGGCCAATAAGCCCAGCGCACTGGCTTCCGAACGACAAAAAAGCGGTGAGGTAAATAAATCCGAGCAGGCGCAGAAATAAGCTGCTGACCAAGGTGTGTTGTGCCGGGACGAGTTGTGGTCCCCAGAGTACTCGGCTCATCCGCGCCGCAGCGACCCGATGCCGGGCGATCACGCGATACGCGGCCTCGGCCAATCCAGCGTAGCCCGGCACATGGTGATAACACCACGGCCAGAACCCGCGGCCGGGCACTCTCTCAAGTACCCGCATGGCGGCCTCGGCACCGCGCGCGACTGACCCATCAGTCTCAAAGAAAACGATTGCTTTCGCGAAGTCCTGCGCGTTGAACGTGGAATAGCGTGAAGCGACCTCCTGATACGGTTGGTAGTCGATCTGAGCGCCGGTTAGCGCGCGCCAGTAGTCGACCCAATAGCGACAGAAGCTGCAGTCTCCATCGAATACGAGGGTTGGTCTGATGGCCGATGTGGGCTGTGATGGCGATAAATCGTATGACAATTATCGGCCCCTCGGTCTGCGCTGAATGCGCGTTATCGCAACCGAAGTGGCCGTGGCAGGTCGACACTCCATGTCACGAACATTGGACCCGAGGACTCGGCCTGTCAATGCGCTGCGCCGATTCGCGACACGGTGCTATGCTCGGCAGCAAGCCTATCCCGAAGGTTCAGCGATGGACGAACAGTTCGAGAGCCGACCGCTGTTGTCGCCCGAAGTGCTGGGTACTTTAATTACCCGTCGCACCCTTCCCTCGCTAGTCCGACTGAGCGTGCATCTCGGTGCATTCACGGGCGTTATCGCGAGCATTGTGGTCAACGCGGAAAGGGCCTGGCTTTGTGCGCCGCTCTCGATCGCGCTCGCCTGGATTTGGAGCGCTCTGTTCGCACCTTTTCATGAATGTACTCACCGCACGGCCTTCCGCTCACTCGTCGGTAACCACCTTGGTGCGTGGCTAACCGGGGTGCCTTTCGGCATGGCGCCGTCGGTCTATCGGACGTTTCACTATGAGCATCATCGCTACACCCAGGATTTAGAAAAAGATCCCGAACTCACCGGTGCTCCACACTATGCGGCGTGGCCACCGAGCATTTTGACGTGGCTGATCGCGAACAGTGGTTATGGTCTGCTGTTGCTCAAGCTTCGCCCATTATTCGGTTTCGCGATCAAGCCGCAGGCACACTGGGGATCTTTCGCGCGATGGGCACCACGAATCGATGATCCGGCGCGCCTTGTCCTTGAATGTCGCATCGTCCTTGGCTGCTGGCTGGTATTTATTGTCGCGGCGTGGTCGGGTGTGCCTGGAGGAGGTTGGTTGCTATTCGCGGCCTGGTTCACCCACGTATTCCAGTCATTGTGGTTAGCGGCCGAGCACACCGGCTTACCGCACTCAGGCACAATCCTCGCGCGCACCCGCAGTGTGGTAACGACGCCGTTCGTACAATTCTGGTTATGGAATATGAACTTCCACGCCGAGCACCACGGATGGCCGAGCATCCCTTGGCATCAGTTGCCTACGACTCATCGCGCGGTGACGCCACAACTTGAGTCCCTAGTGCCGGGGTACGTTGCGTTGCATCGAGGCGTGCTCTCGGGCGAGACTTTGCCGCGCGGCGGTCCCTAATTCGAAACGCCTTTCTTTCAAGGATATGTAATGAGTTCACTAAATGAGTTGATGCGCACGAACGGCACGTGTCGGGATTACACGACCGATCCCGTCTCCGACGCTGTTTTGGCGCAGGTACTCGACGCTGCCCGTTGGGGACCCACGGGAGGCAACCGACAACCTGTGCGCTTTGTCGCCGTCAGGGATCGCAAGAAAAAAGAAACCCTGCGCGATCTCTATCTGCCGATCTGGGCGCCATACTACAAGGCGGCGCGAGAAGGCGCGGTGCGAGTAGGGGCTGGGAACTCGATTCTTGCGAACGCGGATCGCTTTGCACACGCAATGGCAGACATCCCAGTATTGCTGGTGGTTTGTGCGCGATTAGGCGATGTTCACCCGACCGATAATAAGCTCGGGCGCCTAAGCATTGTCGGCGGCGCGTCGGTGTACCCTGCGGTTCAGAATCTGTTGTTGGCGGCGCATGAAATCGGTCTGGGCACGGCACTTACCACTTTATTGTGCGAACAAGAGCCAGCAGTAAAGGCATTGCTAGAAATTCCCGAAGACATCTCCACCGCAGCGATGGTGACAATCGGGTGGCCGGTTAAACCGTTTCCGAAAAAATTGACACGGGTGCCGCTATCTAAAATGGCGTTCGTCGACAGCTATGGCGCGGCATTACCGGGAGCTGATGAGGTCTCTTGAGTCGCTTGTTATCCTTCGTTCGAGCACGATCTATCCTTATTCGTTAGGTGTTTTATAGCCGGTCTCCGTAATCCTTTATCGCCACAGCAAGAGCAGCGTCGAGCCATCTCCTGTAGGACTGGGAGACATCCTGCTCTTTAGTTTTCCATGTTATTACGAACGGATCTAACGAGCATTGCGAGAATTCTGCTGATACGGATTGCCGATCGTCGGAGTCTTCATATGACTCTAAACGGGTGAATGCTGTTACTTCCATAATGCCGGATAGCTCTCGTCCGACGTGATGTATAGAGACAACGAAGACCAATCTTTCACGCTCCACCTTAATCGAAGACTTTAAGAAAACATGTTCTTCATTAAAATTGACAAACTTACCCGATGCCTCGCTGGATCTAATGACGTCATGCTTGTACCAGTGCGCATTTCCGAACTCCGGACCGCCCTCAATAAAACGAATACCGACTTCGCCAATTGACTGCATCGGTGCTTTGAGGTCGTTGAAGGCGTCTTCAACTAAATTTCGCGTTAAATGGCGTAAAGCTCTCGCGAGTACGTTTACTTCACGAATTTCTTGATGTTTCTTTTCTCGCCTTCTTTCGAATTTCGCGACTAGGCTATCAATAACCGCAGTCGTCAACGATTGCTCATGACGAGCCTCACTATCTACATCAACGCTCAGGGCCTGAAGGATAGCGTTTCGCTCAAGTCTGGCGAACAATTCGGCGAGAAACGTTAGCTCTCCTGAATCTGCGATTTCCAGGCTATCTAAGTATTCCGACCGAAGGTCGCGGTCGACTACAAGTGGTAACAGGCCGGCTTTCAGTAAAATGTACGACGTTAAAGCCCGAGCCACTCGACCGTTTCCGTCTTAGTAGGGATGGATTTGGGTAAATCGGTGGTGGACCCAGGCAGCAGTAATGACAGGATCCTCTTCTTCGTAGCCGGCGAGAAATGTTAATAGATTGCTCATTTCCGATCCGACGTGAATCGGGGGGCAATATTCATGAACGGTACCGTCAGGTCGTCTCGAATTGTTCGGTTGGGATTTAAAAACTCCTTTTTCCAATGGAACGTTTATCCGGTTTCCAAACTGATCTGCTGCGTTTGTGGTGTCTTGGTGCCTTGTCAAAAGCTCGTGGAGTTGATTTATTACTGAGATGGATAGTGTGCGCGCTTTAGCAATGCAATCCATGATCAGTTGGATGCCAGCTTCTTGATCTCGAAGAATAAGTATGAGGCGGGATGGCTCAATATCAGTGCTTGATCTTGATACTAGTTCTTCTACAAAGCCTTTTGCCACCAGCATCTCGGTTGTTCCACGGTCTAAGTCGTAGATCCGTTCCAGGATCCCAGTCTCGATGCTTAATCTACGGATGAGCCTTTCTGAAAATCTATTAAGGTTGCCGGAGCTGGATTCGGAAAGTCGCTCCTTAGCAGAACGCCATGAGTCAGAGCTGGCCCCGAGATTCTGCACAGTGAGATAAGTGGATTTTCTGCCCGATGAGGCGATGATACGCCTCGATTTAGGAGCAGAACATGAGCCTGAGAACTCGCCGGAACCACTCACCGGCCTTCAAAGCGAAAGTGGCGCTAGCCGC
>SHZM01000018.1 GCA_009692265.1 Gammaproteobacteria bacterium | reverse complement strand
TCCTGCTCATGTTCTGCTCCTAAATCGAGGCGTATCATCGCCTCATCGGGCAGAAAATCCACTTATCTCACTGTGCAGAATCTCGGGGCCAGCTCTTTAAATCCCAATAAGCTGGCGGTCCGTTTTTGTAAGTACTCCTGGCGTTCGCGACGATAGTTATCGTCATCATTCGGCGGGGCCACGACGTTAACCGCAATCCGTAGACCACATCGGCGTCGATCGAGAATATCCACCGGAACTCGGGACACAATCGCGCCGTCAACCAGCATGCGTTGCCCTAAGATAATTGGCGGGAAAAAACCTGGAATCGAGGAGGTTCCGAGCACTGCTGGAACCACCAGCCCGCTATCGATGACGGCCCGATCTCCGGTGGCAAGATCGGAGGCTACTACCGCGGTAGGTAGGCGGAGATCCGCGAAGGTAGTCTGGCCAAACACCTCACGCGCGGCACGCGCGACCCTATCGCCCGAGAAAATCGACGCGCGAGGCCACCACGACCGATCTTTAATTTTGTGATTACCCCCCAGAAAGTTACGCATTTCCTTGGCACCGTCGCGCGCCGAGGCTGCGTTGGCGACAGTCAACGCGACAATGCCACCCATGCTCGTGCCACACAGGAAATCCACCGGGATGTTGTATTCTTCCAGCGCATCCAAGACCCCCATGTGTGCAAACCCGCGCGCCGCCCCCGAACTTAAGGCAACACCCACTTCGCTGAAGGTGATGTAGCGCGCGATGTGATCCAAATTCGGTCTGGTACTGCGTGACCATTGTCCCCCGGTCTGACCCGCTCGCATTAGCTCGGCCACCGGCACGCCGAAACTCCAGCGGTGCATATCGTTGGGTGGCTTCGCGCCAATAAAGACGCGGTTGTAATTAGCGGCACCCGCCAAGATGCGGGTTGTCACGGTGCTTTCGTTTTCGTTTGCGGCATTGACAACTTCGAGGACGACATCCTCGGGTTGCAGAATATTTGCGAAGGCACGCAACGTTTCCGGCTTCACAACCGTGACTAAATATTGTCCGCTGGTGGCCTTCTCGCGCCAACCGTGGATCAAATCGACATCAAGTCCGCCGTGAGCGGAATCGCTCGGTCGATTGACGTCGGCGATTTCCGAGCCTGGTGCGTAATAGCGCACACCTTCCGTCACGACTTACGTGAACTGCGCGATATCAAAATCGCGATCTGAACTCGTGATGACCACGAGCCCTGGATCTCGTGTCTCGTTACGGGTGTGGTGTCGCAGGCGGTCGATAAGCAGGCGGGTCAGGCTGCGGTGGAGTTCCGGCTCTTTATCAAGCAGGCGGAGAAACGCATCGCCATCAAGGCAGTAAGTATCGGTATCGCGCACCGCGATCAACGTCGCCGACACCGGCATGCCGGTAAACAGGGACATCTCACCGAATATTTGCCCTGGACCCGAGATAAGTCCGCGCCAACTCCCCGCCGTTGTGATTTCTGGTTGGACGCGAACGGCACCAGCCCCGCTACCGCCTGAAAATAGCGTCCGGGTTCCCCTACACGGGCGATGATGGTGCCGTGAAAATAATGCTTGACCGGAATGTCAGCCCGGACACGCGCGAGCGATTCGGGCGAAAGGGCGGCGAAGAACGGAATTTCCGAAAGATCCAGCATGGTTAGGGTATTAGGCCATTGCAGGCCTGTACTGGCAATCGACCACCCCCCTCGAAGATTGGACCAGGCCTCAGCCGCCGCGCGAGAAAAAGCAGTTAAGCGCGGACTTGAACATTAATCGTCGTCGCTGCAGGTGTAGCCCGTGACGCGCGAACAGACGACATAAAGTTGCTTGGCTGAAGTAATACAGGTGCTCAGAGGGTTTCACCTCTTTCCAGGTAGCCAGGTCCTTGGGGGTCGACCAATGGCCGACATCCGGGGTCCGAATTTCGATAATCCCCGTTGGTTTCAACACGCGCGCAAGCTCGGCAACCGTCCGGTTGAGATCCGCGACGTGCTCGATGACATCGTACATCGAAATGATGTCGAAAAACGATGCTGGATAGGCTTGGGTTTCCAAGGTGCCTACCGCCAGGTTGGCCAATCCAAGTTCGCGACGTCCGTACTCGACCGCGCTGGGTTCGAGCTCAACTCCAAACGCCTCGAAGCCAATTTCCTCGGCGGCGGCCACCACGAAGCCCGCCGAACATCCGACATCAAGCCAACGTCCACCGGGACCCTGTTGCCGTGCGGCTCGCCTAACCCAGCGTCGGCACCGTGCGATCTTTTTTGCTGCCTTTTTGATATAGCCCTGGCTGTAACCGGAGTCGTAAGTTCCCGCGACTTGCGTGAGCGATGGTCGCGGATTGATTAATACGAGGCCGCACCCAGCGCAAGACACAAACGGCTCCTGCTGCTTTTCAAAGAGGTGCTTGAACAGCGCACCGTTACACACCGGACAATCAATGCGTTCCAACCTAGAGGGCCTGGGAGAAGATGGCGCTTCGGTGTTCAAAGGCCGGCGCGGGAATCGCGCCGGCCTCGCGGGTAGATAGTTTCTAAGCGGCCGTGGCCAGCTTGCTACGCGTTGCCTGCGTTGCCGTAGTGTCGATGGTCATCGCGGGCTCTGCAATCACGACCCCGTAGACCTCGCGCGCCACCCGCATCGAAATGTATTCGTCGAGAACATCATCCAGCACCTGTTGCGGATCTCGTTCCAATGGGTTGCCATAACCACCGCCACCAGTGCTCTCAAACATAAACGTTTCACCGTGTGCGAACGGGTATGCGCACAATAAGGGATTACGCCACACGCCCTGCTCATCTAGGCCACCAATAACTTCCCGGTGTCCGTCGTTGAAAATTTTACTTTGGCGTTGAACCGCTGAATACCCACCGCCCACGACGCCAGGACTACCTTTCAAAGTACGCGCTGTTTCCATGCTTAACTGACCTTCAGCCAAATAGCGCACCTTGAACACCGCGCCCAAGCCGCCGCGAAACTTGCCGGCCCCGGCACTATCCGTGCGTAACTCGAACGCTTCATACGCAATCGGGTACAGCAACTCGGCGGTTTCGGCCGGCATGTTCATGCAATTACCCAAGGGATCTTCGGTGACATTCATGCCATCGGTGTACGGCGTCGCGCCCCAGCCACCCGCTGGCAGATCGGAGAACACATCGGTGGCGCCGTTGGGCGAGACCACTGAGGAGACGAACCAATTGCAATCAGCGTTCGTCGACCCGGTGACACGCTGCGGGATCGCCTTCGACAATGCTTGCCAAATCGCACTGGTGATTTTTGATGAAGTCAAAGTAGTGCAACCAATCGTCGGGGCCGGCCATTTTGCGTTGAGCCAAGACCCTTCCGGAATAACGATCTTGATCGGATTGAACATGCCTTGGTTTTGCGGTGCGTGCGGGGCCAGAAAAAATTGCAGCGAATAAAGCGTCGCCGATGCGGTATTAGCGTAGGGCGAATTAATCGCGCCCTTTACCGTCGTATCCGTGCCCGCGAAGTCGACCGTAATCTCGGAGCCTTTGACTATTAGATTCACTCGGATTTTTATCGGCTTATCCGAAAAGCCGTCGGTATCCGCGTAGTCTTCACCCACATAAGTCCCGTCTGGAATTTCACTGATGCTTTTGCGCACAATACGTTCGGTATATTCCTGCAATTGCTTCATCGCCGTTTTGATGGTGAGGATGCCGTACTTCGCCGCCGCGCGCTGCATTTCCTGTTCGCCCGCGCGCAGGCACCCGACATGGGCCTGTAAATCGCCCTTCACAAAATGGGGTGTGCGGGTGTTGTGCACAAGGATTGCGATGATGTCTTCGCGAGGCTTGCCGCGGTCGTAAATTTTGGTCGGTGGGATCCGTAAGCCTTCGCCTGCGATATGCGTACCAGTGAAAGCTTGGCCGCCAGCGGCACCGCCGCCGAGATCCATCCAATGCCCCCGGCTCACCGCAAACCCTAGCAGTTCTTTTTCGAAATAGATCGGCAATAGAAACGTGATGTCATTGATGTGGGTTCCGCCCTGATAAGGATCGTTCAAGCAGACCACATCGCCTTCGTGAATATTGTGCAGGCCGAAATGCTTGATGATGGCTTCCGCGGAGAATTTCATTGCCGCCAGATGTACGGGACAATTCGCCGCCTGGCTCAATAACTGACAATCGTAGTCGTAGATCGCGTTCGAAAAATCCACCATGTCGGCGAGGATCGGCGAGAACGACGCCCGCTGGAGCACGGTCGACATCCGATCGCTGGCGTATTCGAAGACGCTACGTAGGACTTCGAAGGTCACCGGATCCACTTTCGCTTGCTCGATAACCGAGCTATTGACGTCTACTTTCTTGTCCATCGAGATCTCCTTTTAATCGGTATAGACGGCTTACGTACTTGTGCCGAGTTCAATG
This sequence comes from Gammaproteobacteria bacterium, assembly GCA_009692265.1. Taxonomy (GTDB): domain Bacteria; phylum Pseudomonadota; class Gammaproteobacteria; genus CAIKBL01. The sequence goes on along the minus strand of SHZM01000018.1, from coordinate 46,320 downwards.
ATCATATTGCCAAACTCATCGATCGTCGCGGCGACGTTCGGTGGTAACACCGCGCATGCGTGCTCATATTCCACAATGCACGGTCCGATGACTTCAGCCCGCGGTTTAAGCGCATGGCCGTCGTAGACCTTGCTGCGATGCCAGGCTTGATTGAAGTAGATCTGGCGCTCTCCTTTCAAGGGGTCCTTACCACTGCCACCCACTTCCACCGCCGGCGGCGAGTCCATTTTGCCAATCGCGGTCACACCCAGCGCGACAAATGCCGGGGCGAAATCGGACGAGCTCACGCCATACTCGCGTTCGTGGCAGCGGTGAAAGTCCGCAATTAATTGCGGGATGTCCGCCGCGCCTAAATTCCGCGCACTTAACGGAGTCTCCACTTCGTAAGACTGCCCGACGTAGCGCATCTGCGCATTACGGGTCAACTCGATCCGCTCGCGCGCGACGCCGTCGGCGTCCAGTAATTTAATCGCCCGCGCTTCCAGATCTGAGTATAGTTCATTGACCACGCTCAAATCGGCGTCGACCACCGGCGAGAAATAAAATGCTTCTAGATCGTGCCGTAGGTCCATCGCGGTCGCGCCGAAGGCCGAGGCAACCCCGGCGTGGATCGGCACGATGACTTTCGGGATGTTCATCGATTCGGCCACAAAGCAGGCGTGCATCGCGCCTGCCCCACCAAAACTCGCGAGGATGAAATCGCGCGGGTCACGACCACGCGAGACCAGCACTTTCTTCACCGCCTGCGCCATGTTCTCGCACGCGATTCGGACCATGCCGTCGGCGGTTTCAATGCCCGATAGGCCGATTTCACTCGCCAGGCCCGCCATCGCGGTTTCGGCCTTGGCGAGATCCAAATTCAGCTTGCCACCCAGGCTTGGCTCGATCCGGCCAAGCATTAGGTTGGCGTCGGTGATCGTCGGCTGGGTTCCCCCCAAGCCATAACAGGCCGGTCCTGGGCTCGCGCCAGCGCTGCGCGGACCTGCGCGCAGGGACCCGCCTTCATCAACCCACCCGATCGAACCACCGCCCGCGCCAACGCTGTGGATATCCAGCATCGGAACGATGCAAGGGATCTCCCATTCGATTTCGTGATCCCGGGTGATCAGACCTTTACCATTCTCGACAATTGACACGTCATAGCTCGTGCCACCGACATCGGTGTGAATGATGTTCGGATAGGCGCCCAGTAATTTGCTTAAATACGCTGCATACGCCACCCCGCCCGCCGGACCCGATTCGATCAATTCCTCGGGATGTTGTTTAGCGTAATCGACGCCGGTAATTCCTCCGGAACTTTTCAGAATCAGCAGCGAACCTTTAAAGCCGGCTAACTTTAAAGAAGCTTCCAGCCGGTCGAAATACACTTCCATCACAGGGATGGTCGCTGCCCGGATCGCGGTCGTCGTAAAGCGGCCGTGCTCACGGAAAATGGGGCGGGTCTCACTCGACAACACTACATAGGTGTGTGGGCAGATTTCGTTGATCACATCGCGCATCGCACGTTCGTGGGCACCGTTCTTGTAAGAATTAATGAAGGCGACTGCGACCGATTTAATGTCATGCGCTTGGATTTTTTTGGCGATTTCGATCGCAGCATCGCGCAACAGGGGTCGGACAGTGTTGCCATCGACGCCCATTCGTTCATTAATTGTGTAGCGGTACCGCCGCTTGATGATCGGCTTCGGTTTGGTTTGATAAGGATCGTAGAGGTGTTCGCGATGCTGCCGGCCGATTTCGATCGTGTCGCGAAAGCCTTCAGTCGTCACCATCGCGGGATCGGGGTAGTTGCGTTCGATCAAGGCATTGGTCGCGGTAGTCGTGCCATGCATCAAGTGTGAAATTTCGGCGAACGGGATCCCGGCGAACTTGATCGCCTCCAACACCCCGAGCGAACGATCGTGCTTGGTGGTAAGCACTTTAGAAGTGGTTTGTCGGCGCGACGACTCCTCCCACGCGAATAGATCCGTGAACGTCCCGCCAACATCTATGCCTACTCGCCACATTGCGACTTCCTCCTAAAAATGCCCTTAACGTAGGCTTGAACGTTGCGGAAGTACTCGAAGGTACTCCGTGCTAGCGCGTCATCACCTGCTCTAGCATCGTATCCGAAAGCCGCCCGAATCATAACTCGGTTTAATCGAGCACCGGGCCGGATAACGCCGACCACCGACTTCGATCTCGTAACGACCCGCCAGAATGTAATCGTCGCCAACCCCGGCTGAATTCACCAGATACCCCATCGCCACCGCGGCACCGAGGGTGTGTCCGTACATGGCTGAGGTTGTATAACTGTTCAACACGCCGTCACGATAAATCGGCTCATTGTGGTGGAGCAAGGGTTCCGGGTCCGCCAATACAAACTGAACTAAGCGGCGCTTCGGTAGCCCGAGTTCGCGCTGCTTGAGCAATGCATCCCGACCGATAAAACCACCAACCTTGTCCCACGCGATAGTAAAGCCAAGACCCGCTTCGAGCGGTGTGTCGTGCGGACCGATGTCGTGCCCCAATCGCGGTAAGCTTTCTCGATCCGCAACGAGTTCAACGCATGGTACCCGCAGTGCGCGAGATCAAACGACTGTCCTACCTCAATTAATCGATCGTACACCGGCAAAGTGAACGCCGTTGGGATGTATAACTCCCAGCCGAGCTCTCCGACATAGGTGAGCCGCATCGCGAGCAAGGTTTGATATCCGATCTGAATTTCCCGACAGGTTCCGAACGGGAACTCGGCGTGAGAGAAATCGGCGTTGGAGAAAGCCTGGAGCAGGGCCCGCGAATTTGGTCCTTGCACATTCAACATGGAATAGGCACCGGAGACATCGGTCACGACGCAGTGCGCGTCGTTGGGTATGTGATTTCCGCAGCAAGGCTTCAACATGGGTGTGGGTGAACGCGGCAGTGACGACGAAGTATTGATCGGCGGCCAGGCGGGTCACCGCCAGATCTGCTTCGATACCGCCGTGCTGATTTAGAAACTGGGTGTAGACCACCTTGCCAATCGGCACCGCCACATCGCTGGTCGCGATCCGGTTCAAAACGCGCTCCGCGTCGCGGCCCTGCACTAAAAACTTCGAGAACGACGTCTGTTCGAACACTCCGACCCGTTGGCGCACGGCGTGATGCTCGTCGGCATTATTGTCGAACCAGTTTTGGCGCCCCCACGAATACTCGTACTTCGGTATTTGGCCCGCTCGCGCATACCAGTTCGGCCGCTCCCAACCTGCCGACTCGCCGAAGCAGGCGCCAGCGGCCGCAAGACGATCGTGCAGATAGTGATCGTTGTTCTGCCACGAATGCGCGCGCCGAATGTCCACCGACCACATGTCCATCGGCGCTAAGCCATGCGCGGTCGAGTGAGCCATCACCATGCCGACGCCGCCACCCGATAGAATCCCTAAAGAATTAAAGCCGGCGGCCACAAAGAAATTTTTCAGGTTGGGCGCTTCACCCATCAGGTAATTGTGATCGGGAGTGAACGATTCCGGACCGCAGAAAAATAATTTTATCCCCCGCTCCATCAGAATCGGTACCCGGTACAGCGCCTTCGCGACCACTGGTATCATGCGGTCCCAATCCGCATGAATGTCGTTGAAGCAAAATCCCTCGAGAATGCCGGACATCCCCCAGGGTTTCGCGATCGGCTCGAAGAAGCCGACCATGATTTTGCCGGCTTCTTCGCGGATATACGCGCTGTTGCCAGGATCACGCAGGATCGGCAACCGGTTATGCACGCCTTCGATAGCTTCGGAGATGAGGTAGTAATGCTCGGCCGCCTGCAACGGCACGTTCACCCCCGCCAGACGCCCAACTTCGCGCGCCCACATGCCCGCGCAGTTAACGACGATCTCAGTAGTGATTTCGCCATGCTCGATCCGCACTCCGGTCACGCGACCTTGGAGGGAGTCGATCCCCAGTACTTTCGTCTGTTCGAAGATCTGTACCCCGCCTTGGCGTGCGCCCTTCGCGAGCGCTTGCGCGACATCCGCCGGATTCACGCGGCCGTCATTGGGAAAGTGAAACGCGGCCTGCACATTCGAGACATCGGCGAGCGGCCACATGGCCTGAACCTCCGCAGCCGAGATCTCGTGACTATCGACTTCGAAGCAGCGGGCGAGCGCACAGCCGCGTCGCATTTCGTGGGCCTTCTCGTCGGTCATTGCGAGTTGGATCGAACCACACGTGATAAGCCCCGTCGCCTGCCCCGTTTCGGCCTCCAGTTTGCGATACAGGTCTTGGGTATATTTCGCGAGCTTGGTCTGGGCTTCCGTGTCGCGCAAGGTGGTCAGAAGGCCCGCCGCGTGCCAAGTGGTGCCGCAGGTCAATTGCTGGCGTTCGAGTAACACCACATCGCGCCACCCGAGCTTGGTCAGGTGATAGGCGATCGAGCAGCCGATCACGCCACCGCCGATGATGACCACACAGGCTTGGCTGGGTAACGCTTTCGACATCGGTTTCGTTCGTCTGCTCTGGGTTGCGAAAAGTGGCTGGTGGGAGCGCCTTAGTCGATCAAAATTTTAAGCTCAACGTCTGCTTTTTGGTGCCGCGTCCGTAGTCTCCTCCTCAACTTAGCCGGTTGGGGAACTCGGGCACACCGACTCTGCGGCTCACCGCTCCCCCATGACCGGAGCCACGCAAAGCGACTATCATCACCACCGATACTCGAGCCGTCCCCCACCTCGCGGAGCAGAGAAATGAACGACGTCTACATCGCTGGCGTAAGCATGACGCACTTCGGCAAGCATCTCGAACGCAGCTTAAAAGAACTCACCGAAGAGGCGCTGACCGCCGTGCTCGCCGATGCGGGCTGCGGCGCTCGTGACATTGAGGCCGCCTTCTTCGGCAACTGCGTGCAGGGCCACATGGAAGGTCAGGACATGGTGCGTGGCGAAATCGCGCTTCGCGCCTGTGGTTTAGAACGCATTCCCGTCATCAATGTCGAAAATGCCTGCGCGACCGCGAGCACGGCGTTTCATCTGGCGGTGAACTACATCAAAGCCGGGGCGGCCGACGTGGTACTCGCGATTGGCGTGGAGAAAATGTATTCGACTGACAAGGCCCGCATGTTCAGTGCCTTCGATGGTGCGTGGGATGTGCATAATGTGGCGCACAGCCGTGACACCTTGGTCAGCATGGGCAATGGCGTTGAAGTGCCGCCGGGAACCACCTCGGACCGGCCGTACAGCGTTTTCATGGACGTGTACGCCGGCTTATCCCGGCTGCACATGAAAACGTTTGGCACGACCCGCCGCCAGCTCGCGGCGATCGCCGCAAAAAATCACCAGCATTCGACCCTTAACCCGCGCTCGCAGTATCAGCGGCCCTTCACGATCGACGAAGTCCTTGCCGCGCAGCCCATTGCCTATCCGTTGACCATTCCGATGTGTTCGCCGGTCAGCGACGGCGCAGCGGCAGCGCTCGTGTGTAGCGCAAACGGTTTAAAGCGTTTGAATGCGAATGCCAAGCGCACCAAGCGTGTGCTCGCGTCCGCGTTACAGACGGGAAGTCAACGCGAGCCCGATGATTACGCGCAGCATGCAAGCCGTCTCGCGGCGGACAAAGCGTACGCCCAGGCGGGACTCGGGCCACGCGATATGTCGGTGGCTGAAGTCCATGATGCAACCGCGATGGGAGAGATCATAGAAGTTGAAGCCTTACAGCTGTGCGCGCTCGGTGACTGCGGCCCTGCCGCGGAACGCGGCGAGTTGAGCATCGGCGGGCGGATCCCGGTCAACCCGTCGGGCGGGCTTGAATCGAAGGGACATCCGATCGGGGCAACTGGCCTCGGACAGATCTACGAACTGGTAACTCAGCTCCGCGAAGAAGCTGGTGCGCGCCAGGTGAGCAATGCGCGGATTGGTATCGCGCAGAACGGCGGCGGGATTATCGGCGTGGAAGAAGCCGTGGTGTGCGTCACCGTGATCGGTGCCTGAGGGTAATACCCTAGGCGAACTCAATCCCCCTCTTCCCTAGCGGGAAAGGGGAATAAGTCGTTAAGTGCCTAACCGACGAATCGCGGCTTCCGTCAGGTACTGTTCGAACATCGTTTCGTCATTCACTCGCATGGTGTAGCCACCACCGATCGTTCTGGTTTGCTCCAGTCGAGTCATGCGATTGCTCTGCACATCGTGCGCGTGCACATTGCACCAAGACCAGTACGGTCGGCTACCGTCCATTACTTTCTGATCGCCGTTCTCATACATTGAGTAACAGCCGTCGAACGATTTAAACGGTTCGCCACGACGATCGTAAGTTACCATCGCGACCGGCAGCATCGTGCGGGAATCAAACCACACGCGCTTTTTACCGACTGGCGCGCGTGGGTACGAAGTTGGTTCCGCCTCGACGACGATCGTCTCCGGGATTAATTCAACTTTCGTATCCCAGAACGTGATCCCTTTGGGGCCGCCATGGGTCGTGCCTTCCCAATTCTCGTGGTCGCTGCTCCAGTTGCCAGACAGTCCCGACAAAAATGGTCCACGCGCGATGATCTTGTAGTTGCCCCAGGTAAGGTAGGGATCGCCCGCGGTCCAGGCATCAGAAAGGTATAGCGTGGTGCCCGGAATCAACGGTTCGAAGCGCTGGCTCGAAGGGAAGCGACGCACCCGTTTGAACTGTGGCAGGTAGCCCATCAGCTCTGGGAATTTTGTTTGATCGTATTCCCAGATATTTAAAAACGACGTGCCTTTGGCGTCATTTGGGTACGTAAAGAATACGGACTGGAAGCGCAGCTTATCTTCATGGCCCGGTACATACGGCTTTGGATCGACCGTCGTGCGACCCACCGCAGCGTATTCGCACCATGCGACCTCGTAATGATGCGTCTGATCGCCTTCTTGGCTGATTTCATAATCCTTGATGGTGTAGAACGAGATGTCATGCCGACCCCACGAGAGCGTGATTGGAATAAAACATTCGGCGCCGGTGGTCGGTTCTGGAAACGGATTGCCACCGATCCAGGGTTTTCCTTCCTTCGTATAAACGTTGCCGATGGCGTCGAGCTGGGCCTGACCCTTGTTGCTAAGAGTCGCTTGAATGTAGTCCAGTGGGCTCAGGCGAGTCATGTCCTTGGTTGATTCAACAAGATCAAGCTTGCGCCCCATCTGTTTGATCTGAGTGATCCGAATAGGATCCAACAAGTCTTGAACGTCATCGACATTATTAACATCGATTACGTCACCTGGCTTCAACTTACCCTTGGTGTACATTTCGATCGAGAGCAGTTCGTCCGGATACACTTTCTCGAACGTACCGTTTTGCGCTACAGCATCCCAGACGCTGCCAAATACTCCCGCGCCCAAAATTCCGCGTGCGGTCTGTTTCATAAAATGTCGTTTACTGTAGTCCAGGTCGTACTTGCGGATCCGCATGATAAAATCTCCGTTAGGTGCAGATTAGACGCAGAGCGCTCGGAAACGTTCGTCGAGACGCGCGCAATCTAGTTTGCGCCCGATAAAAACCAGTTTGCTCGCCTGATCTCTGTCAGGCCATTCCGACAGCCATTGTATCGGGTAGAACTTATTCTGTACGGCGTGAACGACTGCTGAGCCGCCACCGCGTTCGCGAAAGCGCACAATGCCCTTAATGCGCAAAATCTGGTCCTTCTGTTCATTCACCACCCCATTCAAAAAAATGGTTAAGCCCGCCAGGCTCAGAGGCTCCAGGTGGCGGATTACATGGGTTTGATACGCGTGGGTATGGTGATCATGCTCATGCGAGTGTGGGGCTGCTAACCAGGTCGGGCGATAGTCCCCCTGCACCACCGCATGAAAGCGCTGGTGACCGAGAATCTGCCGCAGCGCGTCAGGCTCGTCCCGAGAATCCACCCGAAAGGCTTGCCGATTAAGTTCTTCGAGCAAACGATGGGTGTCCTCAATTTCCCGCGGGCTAGCGAGGTCGCGCTTACTGAGAATGAGGGTATCGGCCAACGCAATCTGATCGCCAGCCGTGGTACTTGTCGCTACGGTCGTGCGGACATTAAGCACATCGACGACTGTCGCAAGACTTTCTATCGCATACACCTTGAGCAGGGGCGGGTTGGTCATCAAGGTATGCAGGAGTGGGATCGGTTCGGCCAACCCGCTCGTCTCAATTACTACACGATCGAATTTTCGGATCTCTCCCAATTGCGCCTGGCGATGCAGATCCCGCAAGGTCATCACTAAGTCCCCACGGATGGTGCAGCACAGGCATCCGTTGGTGAGTTCGATAATTGATTCCGACAGACTCGCCACTATGAGGTGATCAATGCTCACTTCACCGAATTCGTTAATGATGACGATGGCTCGCGCGAACTCCGGGCGGGGTAAGAGGCGCGTGAGGAGCGTGGTTTTGCCGCTGCCGAGGAATCCAGTCAGCAGGCTTACTGGGATTTTCGCTTTCACGAAATCCCCCGCGAAATCCCCGCGCCGCCGTGCGGCGACCCCCTTCGTCGAAGAGGCTGAAGAGATCTCCCCCCTTTGTCAAAAGGGGGCTGGGGCGGATTTTCAGTTGTTGAAGACGGCGCGAGAATTTTAATTGACGGCACGCTCAGTGTTTACCCAGAACTTCTTGCGGATCTCGGTTTTCAATACCTTGCCGACCGGTGATCGCGGCAGCTCGGGCCAAAATTCAACATGTTTCGGCGCTTTCACACTGCCCAGGCGCTGCTTTGCAAACTCGATGATCTCGTGCTCGGTCGCCTGTAGGCCCGGTCGCAATAACACGATCGCCGTCACCGCTTCGCCCCATTTCGGATCCGGCACTCCAATCACCGCACAGTTTTCAACTGCTGCATGACCATTGATCGCCGCTTCGACTTCGGCCGAGAACACGTTGAAGCCACCCGTAATGATCATGTCCTTTTTCCGGTCAACGATGTAGACGTAGCCGTCCTGGTCGCAGTAGGCGACATCACCCGTGTGATGCCAGCCGAAGCGGTGGGCTTCGGCGGTGCCTTCCGGATTTTTGTAGTAACACGGCGCGACTAAATCTCCGCGCACGACGACCTCGCCGCGCTCACCGGTGGGAAGTATCGCGCCGTCATCATCCATGATCGCCATTAGACTCAACGCGCATGGCTGGCCACAGCTTTTTAAGCGATGCCGAAGCGACGGCTCGCGCGCGGCCTCGGCGAGTGTCGAGGGCGGAAGATAGGTAACCAACATTGGCGCTTCGACCTGGCCGTAGCACTGGCACAGACACGGGCCGAAGATCTCAACGGCTTCGCTGAGCTTGTCCGGAGCAACAGGCGAGGCTGCAATCAGAAAATGTGTCAACGATGAATAGTCGAATTCGCGCACGCGTGGATGCGCCAACATCGCGTACAAGGCGGTCGGCGGTAAGAACAAATGAGTGACTTTGTATCGCTCTATCGCGCTCATGATTTCGAGCGGTTCGATTTTATCCAGCACGACATTAGTCGGGCTGTGCGGGGTCAGCATAAAGGTCAGAATGCCCGCGGCATGAGTCATCGGGGCAACGCATAAATGCACTACCGGACCGGAAGCCGGCAAGGTAATACACGCCTCGGCGATTAAGGTCGACCAGGTGAGGTTATCCCACAGGATTCCCTTGGCGCGTCCCGTGGTACCGCCGCTACCGAGAATGGTCGCCATTCGATGCGGATCGTAGCCAGTATCCGGGATATTCCCGAGCGACGAACTTGCCACGAAGTCGGACAGTGCAGGTGTCGCATCGTCGGTACGATCAATACACACCGTGCGTAGCAAGCTCGGTACTTGCGCGCGGATCTCACGAACGTTGGCCGCGAAGCTGCTGTGATAAAACAACCACTCGCATTCGGTCAGATTCATGAAATCGATATTGGCTTCCAATGCATTGCGCGCGTTGATCGGCACCCATGTCGCATTCGCGCGAAAGCCGGCTAACACACAGGCAAACGCATCGACGTCGTTCGGTGAGTAGACCGCCACCCGCCCCGCGTCGCTCAGGCCATGCGCTCGAACTGCCACCGCGATACGGATCGATAAGGTTTGCATCTCGGCATAGCTGTAGCTCGCGGTACCAGAGACAAACGCCGCGCGATCAGGAGAGGCTACTACCGCTTTATCAAAAAAATCGATGACTCGCATGGAGCTTCCTTGTCCTTCTTGAAATGCGCAGATACTCGATCAAGTCCCCGCCTGCCGCGGACAAGTGGCGCGTTGCCGTAGGCTCGCAAAGCGAGTTTTGAATTCATCCTTCGGTGCCGGTAGACGTTGGTCGACGGTTGCAATCAATTCACACGCCGCCTCCGGCCGAGTCGACGTCAATCGAATGTCGATTCGACTCAACATGCCCTCCCACCACACGTCCTGTTTTGGCGGCACTTTTTCCGTGATGATCCGCCACGCGTTATCGGCCTCGACCAAGCGCTTAGTCTGTTGCGCGGCTTTGGCGAGCATGCGATACCCATCGCCGGCACGTGGATAGTCCTTGATTAAGCGCTTCGCGGCGTCGTAGCCGGCGTCACCCTGACCCGCCGCGAGCAAATCTTCGATGGCCATTAATCGAAACCGACGCTCCATCTCCGGTTGCCCTTTTAACCGAGGTTCTAGCGTCGTGGCGATCCGAATGCGCAGATCGAGGTTCGTCAGCTTACGGACGAATGGATAGTATTGCTCAAGCTTCCAGCCTTCGATTTTTTCCGTGGTGTCCGCTTCGATATCCCTGAGCATGCGTTCCGGCTCGCCGAGGCGTTCATAAATTTTAAGGCGCGACCACAAATATGCGCGCTTGACGGACGGTCCCAAACTCGCCGTTTTCTGCTCCGAAATTTCGATCGATTTCAGGACGTCGAGCATTCGGGGCTCAGTCACCGCGCGCAGCTGAGTGAAAAACGCCTGATTCAATGGCGACTTCTTTTCTTCGGCAGGCAACCCCTCCCACGCGGATAACCCTTCGCGAGCGAGGCTCTCAAGGCCGGTGCCGGTTTGGGTCGCGCGTGCGAAATCCTTCGCTATCAAGTAGAAACGTGTCATCTCAACTCCGCCGGCGAATTTTGCCGTGGATTTCACACTGTCCAGATAACGCAGCGCGGCACCTGGATCGTTGCTCTGCTGGGCGAGGATCAAGCGGGCACCGTCCGCGTCGGGATCGCTGGGGCTCTGCGCGAGAAACCGCTTGGCTGCCGTGCCGAGCGCGGCCTTCCCCGCGTTAGTCGCCTGATTGTCGGCGTGACCGGCACGCGCAATATAGGCAAGTTTCGTCGCCGCTTTTTGGACCACGGGTTCAACCCCGTTACGCAGCAGCTTCTCCGCCTCGCGGGCCGCATCGTCGTTGAGATCGCTTTTTAACATCGCGACCGCCAGACGATACTTGAAGCGATCGAAATTCATGCCCGGTGTAACGGGCTCTTCACGAAAAAAGGCTCGATATTTCTGGACCGCGGTGTACCACTGTTGATTATTGAAATTGAATTCGGCCAGTACGAGATCTGTATACGTGCTCAAACTCTCCCGCGCGATCTCCACTTGAAAACTCAAGATATCGCCCAGGATAGCCATCGTCATCTGATTTGAATCGATGATCTTTCGTAACCGCTCGGCCGCTTCGCGCGCACCCACTTCCTTCGTACGGTGTTGTTGCAGCAAGGCTACTGCTTCGGCGCGCAGCATTTCGGTTTCAATGTTTGCTCCGCTTCCGGCCTGGGCCGCGGCAAGGTTCGGCGGTGGCGCTTCGCCGCGCATGATCGCCATCTCCGCCTCGACCATTTTATAGACGGGGTGCGCGGGGTCCGCGGCTAGCGCCTTTTTCAGCGCGGTAAAAATCTGGGTCGCGCGCGAGGATTGTTTTTCCGCCTTCGCGATATAGCCGAGGCCCAACCAGCCACCGTAGACCAAACTCGGTTGATATATTTGCATTGACGCCGCGCGGAAGCCGCGCTTCGCCTGCCAAAGTCTGCGCGCTCGCTTTCCGATCTGCGACGGGCGCTCCGCCAGGGTGAGATCAATCCAGGCACGCCAGTAAGGGAATGCGGAGAGGGCAAAGCTCAAATCATCCCAGGTCGCTGATTTATAGATCTGCTCCAAGTCGCCTTCACTATCACCCGCTTCCGCTTCCGCCGCACTGAGCCGCTCGTGTGTGCGCGCTCGTAGTTGATTAGAAATCTCGCGCAATCTCTCCAGGACGGCATCGCTGACGTCTGTCTGGCGTACACCATCGACGGCATTGCCGAACTCACGGGAGGCGCGCGCATAGTCCGCGGTCGGCGCATCAGGGGTAAGACTTGTGAGTAAGCTTTGTCCCAGAGAAATTGGGTCTTGAGCCGCGTAGGCAGGGTACAAGCTTAGGGGGCAGAGGAGCGCTACCAATAGGCTAGCTATGAACGCACTCCTATGAACCCGGAGAGCGTCAGCGCACGACGACCTCCACCCGAATCGCCTTGATAAACGTGAGCCAGGTCGCGGCACTAAATCAGCTCCAGCAAGGCGCTCATTTCTTGCGCGTATTGATCACCCATGATCAATGTGATTAAACGACGCGTGATGCTGACCTCACCCTCCAGGGTTGCGGAATCGCCATTGCCAGCGCCGGCGATGATGCCGAACAGCGGCATCGCGTCACTGCGATACATTGCGCGATTTATCGGCCGGCCCACCTTGGCCTCTACCACCGAGGGATTCGACTGGTCACTGACGTCCAACGTGGAAACCACTCCGCCGCTGCTACTGAAACGACCGACGGCGCGCACGATATCGTCCAGTTGACGATCGGAGGGCGGAGCATCCCCAATAAGAATCATGATGCGGCGCGCCCCGAGCCGCCAATCCGAGCCATCGATGCCGTCCTTGACCCCTTCCAGTACCGCTTCGTAAATATCCCCGCCGCCTTCCGCGGTAAGCTGATTTAGAAAGACTTGCATCTTCAACGTGCTATAGGTGAGCGGCTGGACTTTGGTGACAAACACCGGGCCATCTTTGTCGCGATAGGCGACCATGCCAAATCGCGCGATAGGCACGAGCGAGCGGACCACGGTCGAAATATCGCGGATGCGATCTTTCACCTCATCGATTACCCACCCCATGGAGCCGGTCGCGTCAACGACGAAGACGATATCCAGTCCCGATTCACGCATGCCTGCGATATAGGCAGCAAACTGGTTCGACGACCCGCCAAGCGCATTACCAATACCCACGCCAAAGCCCGCCGTTCCGCCACCGCTCCCCCCGCTGGTGCCGCCCACGGTGGTAGGTGCAAGAATTCCCACGGTCGGAATACTCGCGCGCTGCACCAGCCCAGCGACGTTCGGCGTCGCCACGGCGATCTCGACCGGGTTTATCTCCTCACCCGCGCCACCTGCCTGTGCTTTAAGCGAAAGGGCGACATTGGGCGGTGGCGGTGCCACGGCCTGCGGCGCGATCAGGACCTCGGGCGCATCGAGTTCGAACTCTTCTTCGAAATCGAGTGGCTCATCGAGATCAATTTCTTCCGGTTCCCTGGGCTTCGCGGCGTCGGGCGGGATCTCAATCACGACTTGGCGGGCGGCGGATTTTGATCGTGCTTCATCCGCGGCTAATGCCGCGTCTGCCTGTTTAATTTCGCTGCCAACACGCGAGGCAGAAATGCCGTGAATCACGATCGATAGGGCCAACAGAGCTAGCCAGACAACGAACCGGAGCGAACGCATTGATTTACTCTGGAGCTCCCGTTCCGCTATCGCGCGCAACGGTCACGATCGCCAGCCTCACCACTCCCGCAGCCGACACCTCTTGGATGATTTGGGCAACTTTGACGGCATCCAGGTTTGCGTCAGCCGCAATTTTAAGATCGCGGCCAGCACCTAATTCACGAAGCTTCTTGGGCAAGGCTTGTCGGGTGATCGCTTCGCCATTCAAAAACAACGCTCCTTCACGCGTCACAGTCAATTCCACCGCGTCCGCCGGTAATGAATTTGAGGCGTCGGATTTCGGCGGGAAAATCTGGAGCTGAACATCGAAATTCGCGGCGACGATGAAAAACAGAATTAATAGAAAAATCACGTTGAGCATGAAGAACGTGCTTTCCCAGCGACGTTCGCGCGCCTCGCCCGCGGAGTTCTTGGTCGCCAAGTCCATTGTTGAGCGATTGTGTTCTAGCATCGGATTAAGCGGGATAGCTCACGATTTGAACTGCTGTGCTTCGCGCAAGGATATTTTTGTATAGCCGCGATCGTTTAGCGTATCGATTACGTCGACGGCACGCTGTAACGGCACACCCGGATCGCTCGCGATCACCACCGGCTTAGCCGTGCCCCGTGCGCGAGGGAGACGATTCGGAAGATCTTTAAACGCGAGTTGCTCGCCGTCTAACCAGTACGTCCCATCCTTGTGCAGCTCAACGAAGATCAAGGTTGATTCTTCGGTGGTCGTACCGACTGGTTTGTTCTCTTCTTTTTTTGAATTGCTGAGTTCCACGCCGTGAGGGATCACGAACGTACTTTGCAGCATGAAAAAGATCAGCAGGATGATGAAACAATCGACCAGTGGCACAAAGGTGATTTTGATCGGATGCTTGCGCCGTCCGCCCATCGACAGAGAAATGCGGCCGAGATCAGACACGGTGCACGGACACCGTTAGTACGCGGGTCAAGACATCGGAGACTTGTTCTGAAACCCGTTCCAGCCGCGTCTGTAGCATCGCGTGGAAGGTCGTAAAGATAATCGCAATCACAAGACCTACCGCGGTGCACACCAGCGCCTGCCAAATCCCGTTTGCCAAGGCGCTTGACCCTTTTTCCGTCCCCGCGACCGCCGCAAGGTGTCGGAACGCGTCGATCATCCCTAACACCGTACCGAGCAAGCCGAGGACCGGTGACAAGTAGTAGACGATTTCGAGCGTTCGGAGAAGTTTGCCGTAAGGCCGCAGAAATTCCATGCCGCGACGGGCAAGTTCATCGCGCAGCACTTCACGGTCGGTATTCGCAATGCGATCAAGTCCGAACTTGACGTCTTTTGCAAGTTTGAGCCACGAGCGGTTAAGCTCCTTCTCCGCAGCCTCGCGGTCGCCAGCACTCCACTGGTCGATCGCGACTTTCAAACGCCCAAAACGTGAATCACTGACGGTGGTGTATTGCAGCACTTTATAAAACACCATCGCGAGCCCCACGATGGAGATAAAGAGCTGAACACCGACGACGCTTCCGCCGAGGTCCACCAGAGTTTTTGCCGACGTCCAGGTGTATTGAATAAAATCGCCCAGGCTGTTGATTTCCATGCAGAATGTGCTCGCTTTGAAAAGGGATCGAAAAGTAAGTAGGTGAAGTAGTTGGCTTTATAGTTCTTGTAAATCCGCGCGGGTGTATCGCGCCTCGAAGTTCTTGTCGGAATGCTGGAAGCCCGAGTGTACCGGTAGCGCGATGCAAAAAAAAAGGCCGACTTTCGTCGGCCTTTTAATTTCTACGTTCTAACTTCGGTTAGAAGTAGTACGACACGCGGGCGAAGACTTCGTCCATATTGTCGAACGATTCGAGCAGGTCGTCGTTTTTGCCGCCAACATCAGCCGCGATGTTCGCATAGATATCGAACTGCCATTCGCTGCTTGGTTTGTAGCGCACGCCAGGCTGAAAGAAGATACCGCCGCGAACGTCCGCCAGCAAGGCGAAGTCCGCACGCCAGATGAGGTTCGGGAACGGCTGTTGGAACGCGAACACGAAGTAGTCCGCGGAGCTTACACCCTCGGGGCTACCGTCCTCATCTTCGAAGATAAGGTCTTGGCCTCGTGAGTACCCGGACAACATGCGGCCGCCCAAGTCCGTATCTGTGCGGTGCATCCACTCAAACACGAAGTAGGTAGCCGGAATGGCGTCAAACACGCTCTGGTATTTCTCCAGAATCACCGACGCCAGAATTTCATCGGACTTGGTGAAGAGCGTGCTCGCCGAGATGTCGGTGAACGTCTTGTCAATGGTGTAACTCATTTCGCCGCGGACGATCAACTGGTCAAAGATCGAGGTCTGGTCAGCGGTGATGATGTAGTTAAAGCTCGCACCGAGGATGTTCTCGCGCTTGTACTCGCGTGAGATATGTCCGCGGAGTGGGCCAAAGCCTGTAAAGAAGCCGCTAACCACCTTCATGCCGCGCATTTTGCGGTTCGCTCCCGTGGCCGGTGTACAAGAGCTGGTTGCCGTACACGCTGTTACGGCCGCCATTTCTGCCGCGTCGATGGTCATGATTTCGGTCTGGGTACCGGCAGTAATTTCAGCTTCCTTGACGAAGTCGAATTTGCCGTCGGCCTTTTTGCCGATACCGTTCGGGACCGCCAGCTGGTTGGAACCCGACAATTCGCCGATTGAAGTCGCGGCACCCTGGACCGGATCGAAGCGCGCGGCGGAAGCCTGTTGCCACCAATCTTGGTAACTGTTGGTGCCGGTGCCATCCAGCTCGAAGGAGTGACCGCAACTCGACTCTGCATCTGATT
The DNA here is from genome assembly GCA_009692265.1 of Gammaproteobacteria bacterium. Classification (GTDB taxonomy): domain Bacteria; phylum Pseudomonadota; class Gammaproteobacteria; genus CAIKBL01. The sequence goes on along the minus strand of SHZM01000018.1, from coordinate 29,943 downwards.
GAGTGGCGGTACCGCCAATCAATGAATTCAGGTTACAGAACGGATTTGCGCCCATGACTACTGCACCAGTTTTGCCATTAATCCCGAGCCCGTCCGCAGGATTCATATTCATGAATCGACCACCGCCTTCATCCCACCGGAACACACCGTCTGGGTTGCGGCGATTAACCGCCATCACCGACAAGGTCAAGTCCTTGGCTAGCACATCAGGCATGATCACGCGCGCACCGAAGTTCAGAGAATTTTCGGCATCGTCGAAGCCCTTGCCGAATTTCGAGTTACCAACCGTGAAACCGTCCAGAATGACGTTGTACGGCGTGTTGGTGTTCGGGTAGAGCGTTGGGCTGAACATTTGAACGAAAGCATCCACTTCCCAACCGTTCGAGAAAGTGTAGCTGGCGCGCACGCCGGGAGAGGCGACGCGTTCGTCCGCGTATTCTTCCGCGCCCACGTCGAAGAACAGGTGGCGACGCAAGTCGAGCCCGTTCGCGACGTCAAACACGCGGAAAAACAGCGCTTCGCCCCACGCGATTTGCTGTTGACCGACGCGGAACCAGGAGTTACCGAAGTTGATGTCAGCGTACAGCGAAGGGATGTCGATCATCGCGTCGTTGTTTTGGACTTCGAGCAGATTACCTCGGTTGTCGCCGAAACCTGAATCGGTCAGGAAGTGCTTTTCAACCTGCTGATTTTCGTCGGCGAAGGTCGAGGTGCCGTCGAAATAGGCGCGGATGCGCATGTAGGCGGCAAGGCTCTCGCTAATTTTCGCCTGGATTTCGAGTTCCGCGCGCGTATTAAACAAGTTGAAATCATTGTCGGCTGTGAGGCCGGTGGCCCTCGGGTCGTCGTTCAATCCATCGCCGTTTGTATCGCAGAAATTGCCGACGCCTACTGGGCCGCAGCCGCCAAAATTACCGGGATTCGCTTGGTAGCTGAATCGGCCTGAGGAAGTTGTCAAATCGTCTATAGGGTCGCCATTTGCGTCGAGTCCACCGAACCCGGGCATGACCCGACCATTAAAATTATACATGTTATCGCTTCTATTCACGATGGTGGCGTCGTCCGTCACCGACACGGCGATTTCCTGACGGACGAAGCCGGTGATATTGAAGTCGATGGCGTTCGCAATAGTCGGTATCGCGACGCTGGCGAGGATGCTCCCGGCCATTAGCAATCGTACTGAGTATTTTTTTGCCACTCCCGTTCTCCTCTTTAAAATATAGATAACGGCCTACAAGAATTCGGTGCGGGGATATCCCCTAATGAATTCACTATCCCCACAGGTTAGGCCGTTATCGGCCAACCCTTTTGTCGTTTTAGTGCCACGTTTCGGACGAAAACCCCGGGTTCTTAAACGGGTTCGTGGCAGCTAAGGCACAACTTAGCTGATTAAACTGTCAGATTCAACCACTAGGAGCGGTCTCGGTTGAAATATTTTTGATTTAGCTTTTTATCGTGCATTCCACACCGGCGGATAGCCGATTTTGATCCGCCCCGCCCAACGCCTGACGTGGCTTTTCGTTGTTGGTTGAACGTACGTGCCGTTCAACATTCAATTAAATCCCCCCTCAGTCCCCTTTTTTCAAAGGGGAAGTAATGCCGTGTGCGGTCGCCAGTGGCTAGGGCCAGTAGTGCGCGATTGCCTCACCCCCTTTAAAAAATAGGGTTCGCCGCACGGCGGCAGGGGGACTTTTAGCGCAATAGCCGCACGATACGGCCACGATGGCCACCGATGTAGATAATCTGCGAGACCATTTCGGCACCTTCCGTCTGGGCGCTAGCTTCGCCTACTGCAATCGGGAGAAACCAATTCCTCACGATTTCCGGATCTGTCGAGCTAGTCCAGGTCGCGCCGTTATCGCTACTCCGTAATAGCGCGCGCTGTCCTGTAATAACAATTTCTCCGTGTTTGGAACTCCACACGCCAAAAAGATTCGCGTCACTATGCGCGTCAATGGCCGACCAAGTGTTACCGGCATCCGTAGTTTTCATGACCAGGCCTTCTTGCCCGACCGCAAATCCGGTGCCCTCAGGTAGAAGGTGGATCGAAAAGATGGATTTTTCGCCCTTATTGGTCAGGCTCCAGGTATCGCCACCGTCAGTGGAGACAATGACGTAGGCGAATTCAGCACCCAGTACGATACGACCGGCGTCATCGACATCCACAGCGTAGATATGCGGCTCGTAACCGTCTTCGCGGAAACCTGCCCAATCGAGCGTTAGCTTCTCCCACGTTTTCCCAGCATCTTTTGAGCGAATAACTGTACCGAATTCGCCTACCGCGACAGCGAGCCCGGAAGCGTTAACCCCGACCTGCATCAGGCGCGCTTCGGTACCGCTGGTGCCAGGCTCCCAGCCACCATCGGCTTTGCCGACAAACACAGTCCCACGCTGGCCGACAATAATTCGCTTGTCGCCGTTTACCGCGACGCCCAACAACGCAAAGTCAGTGCCGCTTTCCATGTTGTTCCAGGACGCACCGGAATCCTTGGTTTCGAGAATGGACCCGAACGCGCCGACCGCATAGCCATTCGCACCACTGATTGACATGTCATACACCGCATCGTGCGGGATACCGGTATGGACGTTAGCAAGTTGCTCACCTGCCGCGCCTTCTTCCTGCGCGATTACTGGAGTAAGCAGCGACCACATCCCCACCAAGGTTGCCGCCGCGAGCACGCCTTTGAGCTTTCCAATTCTATTCACTACGTAATCCTCTCTTAAGTTCTGTAAACGAGAAATTGACCATGGCTCGCACATTACGACATTGTGCTCGCGTGTGCCGAATAATCTAGTTTCTCCGAGATAAGCTGATGTTCATTAGCAATGAACGCCGGTTTTATCCACCACACTAGCAGGGGCAACACAATCAGCGAGATGATCATGTTGATCGTCATGACCATTACCAGGAGCAAGCCCATGTCCGAGAGAAACTTCAATTCAGACAGGAAGTACCACGGCATGATGCTCAACAGCACGATTGTCGCGGTAAAGAAAATCGCCTTGCCGGAAGTTTGAATCGCGCGCTGAATTGCTTCGCCATAATGTCCGGAATCCTGGAACTCCTCGCACATCCGGCTCACGAGATAGATACCGTAGTCGATACCCACGCCGATACCGATACTCGCGATGGGGAGACTGTTCACATCCAGCCCTACCCCGAGCAACACCATGGTCGCTTCCAGCAGAGAGTTGGAGAAGTTCACCGGAACAAGCAGGATGACTCCCGCGACCACCGAGCGATAAGCGAGGCTCGTTACGATTAAGATGATCACATTGAGGAGGCCCATGATTTTCCACTTATTCTGATGCACCACATCGTTGACGGATTGCTGTAGCGCAATGGAGCCGGTCGCCAGGCGGATGGTGAAGTTGGGGTGATCGGTCCCGACTTTTGCAACCGCGTTCGTCGCCTGCTTAATCGCGAGATCAACCGTTTCCTGCTTATTGTTCTTGTACCACAAGGACAGCGTGCCATTCTGCATCGTAAAGTCGGTGACATGGCCGTAATTTTTGGCGTTTGATCCCAACAGCAGCGCTGTCACAGTCCCCGAGACCGATTTGTCAACAGGATCGATCGACGCCCACTTCGGATTACCACCGCCGAAGAGTCGGTTTGCTTCAGGCAGGTAGTCGCCAAACGTCAGGGTTGCCTCTGGCGGCTCGGCCTCCGATTCCAAGGTCTTTTGAACCGCGAACATGGTCTGCACGGTGTGCGCTTCACGCATGATTCGCGGCCCTTCGAGACCGCCCTTGCCTTCAAAGACAATTTCCAGGGTCATAAGGCCGGGAAAGTGCGAATTAATCGCGCGAACAGCGGTGTTAAATTCGGAGTCGTCGAATAACAGGTTGCTGCCTTCTACCGGATTCCCTATTTTCAACTGAGTCTGCAAACTGATTGCCACCACCGCCAGGACCAACGCGGCACCCGTCGTGTATTTTGCTTTCGGGCCATGCGACAGATTGCCGATTTTCCCCAGCATCGTAATTAAACTGTCGTGCCAGGTCTTTTGACCGCTCTTGCCGATTAAGACGTCTACGTTCTTAGGTGTTGGCAGATACGACGCCAATAGCGCCGACATGAACACGTCGGTTGGGATTAGCGCCATCGCCCAAAAGCCAGTAAAGATTGCGAAGCGTTGCATCACAGGGATCGGTGCGATCGCGATTAAGAACAGGCAGACCAGGTCCGTGATAATTCCAAGGATGCCCGGTGCCATCATGACGCCAAGCGATAACTGGGCGGCTTTACGCCGATCTTTCACCTCATGGAGAATTTCGTAGTAGCGCTCTAAATACTGTACGCAATGCGAGAACGCGCGGGCGACCAGCAGCATCGGTACCACCATGATCAAAGGTTCGATCGGCTGCTTGAGCCACCCGGTGAGACCAAAGCCCCAGATGCCGCCAATGATACTCACTGTAATCGGTGCGATTACGCCCGGTACATTACGCATGTAGATAACGAGTGACAGAATGAGCGCGGCCGCGGTAATTGCGAAAATCTGCAACATCTGCGCTTGATAGGTGTAGACCCAACCGGTGAGCATCGGCTGACCAGCAGCGTAGATCTCGTGGTGCTCGTCGCGCTCGCGCTCGACCATATCCTGAACATGTTTGAAGGTCGCACCATAATCGAGGGTGCGCTCAATGAAAGTCGCCGACACCAGGGTCGCCGTTTCATCGGCGGAAATGAGAAACGTACGCACATTGCTGGCGCGGTCGACCCGTCGCCGGAATTCCGCGAGTTCTTCGTCGTTGGCCGGGGCGTGCGCCTCCATCATCGGCTTGACGTCCACGCCGTACGGTGTGGCTTCGGCGTAGCGCGCCTTCTCAGTGGCAATGGACAACACCTGATCGTGGTCAACCGACGGCGCCAAGTCCATATCGCGGGTCATCCGATAGATTTTTTCTAGGGTCTGTACGTTGTAGATGTCGCCATCCAGGCGCTTGACCATGAGGACGATGGTAAGGGGATTACCAAAATTAGGATGGTCTTTAAAGGTTTTGACGAAGGCGTGATCACTGGGAAAGAGATCCGAAAAGATCGTCTTGATTTGAACATTGCGCAAGCCGAGTCCGAAGAGCATGGTTATGCTGAGCAGGACAGTCAGCGAGAACTTTCTATTACCGATCACCCAAGCGGCAAACCGGTGGCGTAATGACATCTGCATAGTTTTTTTGCCTAGCTAGTTAGGTGGGCTTACCGCGCCGATGCGAGTCCGCAGTCGATGTACGCTCAGTGGCCATCGCGGTGCCCAGTTTGCTATTCGTTTCGACGTCCTGGTTTCCCCGGGGTTAGTGGCTGGGTGAACAGGTATTTCCTGTTTCTTTTGTCAGTCACCCCCTCTAGTAAACCGGTGCGGTAACTGGGAGCCTCGCAGGCCCGCCAATGTCACCGTGACCACTCCCTGTATTAGGGTGCGGCCCGACTATAGGGATGCACCCTAAGGCTGTCAATTCCCTAATTTTCCTACATTTATCTGTTGCGACGCAAAACTCTACGCGGCGGTGCCTGCCGTGGTACGGGCCTAGGCCCGCTACTCGGCCACGGCCAGCGACGAACATCGCGCCAGTACCGTCTCGGGGTTTGCATCCGACGGTACTGTGCCGAAGAGCAAGGTTGCCTCTATTTTTTCTAGCGAGTGGCCGCGGTCACTCCAAATGTTCTGCGCCAAGCCACCGCCGAATTTCAGGCCGCGCGTATTGAGGTCCGTAACCTGCGCTCGTGACAACGCCGCACAGAGAACGAGATCTACTTCGGACCATTGTGCAGCCGCGGCTGATACAACAGATTCCGTACATTGCAGACACGTCACCCAGCTGTAGTGCTTCGCGGCTTGTAGCAGCGGCGAATAGGCATCTTGCTCATCGCGGGTCATTGCGGTGTCAACGCTACGCGTAAGGAGCAGTCCGGAAATTGGCTTTTCAGCGAATTGGCGAACGCTGGCGACCAACGCCGCGCCAACCTCATCGAGTTCATCGAAACTCGCTTCGGCACCACCACCCACTTGTCGAAGGAGATCCAGCGGACTTGGGACACGTAACACTAAATCCACCTGAGAACCGAGCTGATGCGCAAGCGCGTCAATGCAGTCGCCGACGAAACGTCGGGCAATAGGATCAGCCAGCGCGTTCAGACAGGTCGCTAACGGCTCGGCGGCACGAGTGACCGCGGCCATTCCGGGTGCTGCGATGTCGAGGGATACGACTTCGGTTTTGAGCGCCTTGCGCGCTTGAATCATCGTGGTCGAGAAACGACCCGATTGAGTCAACCAATCCGAAGCGCCATTCGCGAACACTTGTCGCGCATACTCGTCGTACTCGAGCCACAACAGCCGTTGCCGTGTGCCACTGAGTAATTCGCGTAGACGGGTGGGCATGTTCGCCTCTTATCAAATAGTTGAAAACCGCTCTGTTTTCATTCTCCCCCTCGTGAGTGAGGGGGACGCCTGGGGAGTAGACGTGGTACTCAGCGCTGTTGGGTACGCAAGGTAGCGAGCTCCGCTTCAAGCGCCGCGATCCGCACATCCTTCGGATTCGGCATTATGATCGGCACTATCGCATCCGCTGGACAGGTATCGTCCGGGGTGCCGCGATAGATCAACGCTTTGTCTTTCCACGAGCCATAGAACGGTACCGTGCGCGGCGGCTCGGGGGTCTCCCATTCCTTGAGGAATTCCCGGTACGGTTTACCTCTACGTTTGCGGTTCTCCCGCTCTGCTTTGCGCGCCTGTTCGGTCGCCGCGACATCTACCGCTCCCGACTTTTCATCAAGGACCACGTGGTACACGGTGCGAGCGCTGCGCATGGAAATTAATTCATCCAGGTAATCTTTCGACACTAGGGCGGGATCGCGTTCGAGCACATCGCCGTAGCCGCCACCGCCACCCTGCGTGATCATGTACAGCTCGCCGGGCTTTGAGAATTCCAGCTGCAGGCCCATGTGGTGGGTTGAGTAAGTCGCGCCCTTGAACGGACGTTCGTTCATGATCTCAGGAATAGTAAACCGCAGCAGATCCCGAGTATTTTCCATCACCTCAAATACATTGACGCCTTTCACTTTACACAGCGGCAACGTGCCCGGCGCATAGCCGCCAAAGATCCCGTAGGTGGTTGGAAACTTAGAGCCGATGCTGCAGCACATGAAGCCCCACATCGAGGAATCCTTCATCGTCGCAATCTGCTGATAGCCGTGGCCGCCGCGAAATTTACCGAAGCCTTCGGCATCTCGCATCAATCGATGCGGGACAATCTTGATCAAAGGGATTTCCTCTTCGATCAATTCCTGCTCGCCGATATCCGCCATCGGCGCGAAAATCGGTGCGAGCGAATGTTCTCCATCGCGATTCCAGCGCGCGGCACCACCCATGCCGTTCAAATCAGCGCAAACATTTCCCACTAATTCGCCGTACTGATTCACGCCGCCATAGAGGAAGGTGACGATCATGTTGTACCAGCCCGCGATGATATCGGTCGCCCGATGACCGGCGCTGTACAAATATTTCGGCACGCCGATCTGCACGCAGGTAAAACTTGGGAAAAACGTCATCATGCTTTGCGCGTTGGGGGCTTCGGGTGAGCAATGCAACGCGGAGCGTTTATCGGTGAGCACTGTCATCGGTGCAAACACCGCTTGATTGCGTGGTAAATCGGGCCACACAAAGCTCAGAAACTCTTGCGCAAGCATGCCTTTTAAGGAGGCGAGCACGGTGTTGTTCGGGCGATTGAGAAATTCCGGCGATGAGCCACGAAAATCCAGAATTAATTCGTCGTCGAGTTTCTCCATTTCCAGTCGAATACGAATCAGACAGTTCTCGCGCAGGGTGCCGTCGGCGAACACATTCGTACGGACCTTGCCGTCCGGCCAGGTTCGAAGTCGACGCCGCACTTCTGCTTCGGTGTCGGTCAAGGTTTTACGCATCGTCGCGAGCACTGCATCGACGCCATATTCCGCGATCGCGTCTTCGACCCGCGCCTTCATGCGCATTGCCGCGAAGAACTTCGATTTCATCCCTTCCAGCTGCAATTTCGGTTCGCGTACCGAATTTTGCAGAAACGTCATGATGTCGCGCTTGAATTCGAAATTTTCGCCGACTTTGATCGGCGACATTTTCAGTCCTTCATCGTACGGCGACTCGGCCGCTGACGGCATGCCGCCAGGTTCGATCGCGCCGTTTTCGCCTTCGTGAACGATCGCGCCGGTAAAGCAGATCAGTTCACCCTGATGGAATACCGGGATCATCAAGCTCTGATCGGTGTTGTGAATATTGCCGTAGCGCGCGTCGTTGTGCATGAAGATGTCACCATCTTTAAGTCCAACCGTCGGGTCGTCCTTCCAATACTTCAGAATGAATTTCACCGGATGCTGAGTGAGCACCGAGAAAATCAACACGCCGCCCATGCTGGCGAGCGCGAGGTCACCGTTCGCGGTCCACACGCCGGAAATCAAATCACCCCACTTCGCACCAGGGGCCGCGCCCATCTGTTCGACCATGTCGAAAGATTCGTTGCACGCGGTCTGCAATTTGTGCCGGACTAAATTGATTTCGTCCGGGTTCGAGAAATTATCGAGCGCGATCTGTTCACGCGGGGTAGTCGGTACCACGCGGTGGTCTTCCATGATTGCGGGATCCGGCCCTAAAAACAGCACATTTTCCTCGAGGAACTTCTCGATGATCGACTTTTCTTGGTCACCGCCCATGGTCGTTACCTCTTAACACTAATGGTTCACTTCCCCCTCGTCCGCAGGCGTCGAAGGATATAAAAATAATCAACTCGCGCCTTTAACCAACCACGCCGAGCCCGACGCACCCATGGAGAGGCTCCAACCGGGTTCGATCAGGTAAGTCGTGCGTGGTGTCTCAATGAGCGCCGGCCCCACAACCCGCATCCCATCCGTGACCGCATCGTGATCGTAGACCGCGGCCATCATTGGTGCCTCGAGTTCGGGAAACCAACACTCGCGCTGGGTGCGTGGTGGTGGCGTGGGAGTGCCAGTGCGGTTTGAACGTTCCAAATTCAACCCTTGGTGCTCAACATATGACACGACTCGAATCACGTTCACTCGTACCCCGGCTTCTGGTGCCTGGCTCCCTTCGCCGAAGCGCTGCGCATAGTTCACGCTGAAGCGATCGAGCAAGGTGATCACATCGTGCATCGACGTCAGCCGCTTAAGCGGACTGGTGACGCTGATTTGCGCGAGCTGATTGCCATAGCGCATGTCGAGTTCAACACGCGTCTGAATATCGGCATCGGGCACCCCTTGGCGGGCCAGGTCCTCGCGCCCACGAGCCTCCAGTTCGACCACGGTGGCGTTAAAGACCGTGAAGTCTTCAAGCATCCTGCGCTGGGTCGCGTCGTAGAACATCAGGTATAATGACTTCTCGTGGATGTGCAGCGCGTTCATATTGCCCGCTCCCACCGCCGAGAATACCGAGCTGTGTGGGGGGATCAGCACCCGCTCAATCCCGATGCGCGAGGCGTAGCCACAGGCGTGGATCGGGCCACCACCGCCATAACTTAGAATGATAAAGCGCTTCGGGTTGTAACCTTTGACTGCGACTTCCTTGAAAATCGCGGCCGCCATATTCGCGTCGACCTTGCGTTTCACGGCCTTCGCAGCGTCGATCAACGACATCCCCGAGGGCTTGGCGATGTATTCTTCAATCGCCCTCTCGGCGCGACGTTTATTAATCTTGATCGTGCCGCCAGCGTAATTGTCCTGGTCGAGATAGCCGAGAACGAGGTTCGCATCAGTGGTCGTCGGGAATTTTCCGCCGCGACCGTAGCACGCGGGGCCTGGATCGGAACCGGCGCTATCGGGACCTACTTCTACCGCATCCCACAGGCGATCGTAACGTGCGATCGAACCACCACCGGCACCCAGGGTGTGTAGATAAGTCATCGGAGTGCTGACCAGCCAGCGATCGATGACCGGGTTGAAATCGTAGAACTTCACGCCATCGGCAGTGACCAGACCAATGTCAAAACTCGTACCGCCCATGTCGGTCGCGATGATATTCGGCTCGCCAAATTGGCCCGAAATGTAGTTTGACGCTTCGAGCCCCGCCACTGGACCCGAATGGATCGTTTGCAGCGCGTGAGTCGAATTGAGCTGTGCCATGCCCGACGTGTTATGTACCAGCAGCATCGGTCGCGAATAGCCATTCTGCCGCAGCACGATTTCGAGTGACGACATCCCGTGATACATCTGATCGTGAAGATACGCATCCAGTACCGCGGACATCGTCCGCGAGTACTCGCCCTTACGACCCGCGACCCGGTGGGATAACACGATCGGAATCGCACCCAGTACATGGGTCGGATATTCGGAGAGAATGATTCGCTCCACTTCCTTCTCATGCGAGGGATTCACCACCGCATTCATCAGCGACACGACAAACGCCTGCGCGCCTTGGTCGACGAGTTTGCGAACCTGAGTGCGGACATTCGTATCATCCACTCGCAGTAAGGCTTCGCCCTTGTAGTCGATGCGTTCTTCGATGCCAACGATGAGACTAATCGGCACAATTGGAATCGGCCGGTCGGCACCGGGGATGTCGGTTTGCTGCGCATCGGACAGGCCATCGCCGTAACCGCGCGCGCGCATCAAGGGCACGGAGGATTCGTAGCCGGCGGTGGTCACTAACCCCACCCGCGGCCCGGTTCTCTGGATCAACGAATTGGTGCCGAGGGTCGTGCCGTAACGCACGGCGTCTACCGCCGTCAATACCTCACGTACTGATTTGCCTAAATCCGCGCACGCCTTTTGCAGCGCTTCCATGAACCCGGCGGCAAGGTTATGGTGGGTCGTGAGCGCCTTCGCTTCGACGTATTGATTGTCAAAGGCCAGGAAGCAATCTGTGAAAGTCCCGCCGATGTCTACACTAACCCGTCGCATTCGAGGTCCCCTCCGCGCCCAGGTGGCGTGCTTTTAATTTATCGATATCGAGTTCGATGTCATGGGTGATCGGGTGCCCGGGCGGCAGATATTCGTTTTCGATCATCGTCCCGCAAGTCGGGCAGTAAAATTCAATAATCCGACACCAATTTGGATCTGGTGCGTAAGTAAACGGATAGCTTTCGTCCAGGACTGGATGATGCACTTCGCGCGGATCGCGGTTGTACACCAGCAACCCTTCCTTGTAGTTCGCGCGCGCGGCGGCAATGTCGTGCCCGCAGCTGCGACAGTGCCAGCGTTCCTTCTCTAAATCGATCTCTAGATATTCAGTTATCGCAACGCGTTTCGTGCTCATGCCTTGCCCTCCGTTAAAACGAGATCTTGATTGCTGGTGACAGTGAGGCGCCAGGCGGAGTCCACCAGACACGTAAGGTAATCGCCTTTGATCAGGCATGGCCCTGTCAGGCTATGGCCAGGCGTGAGTGCTTGATCGTCGTAGACAGCGACCGACTGGTGCTGCTCACCGGCCAGCAGCAACTCTATTGTGCCGTGACTGGCTGGTGCCGGCAGCGCTTTGGCGCTATCTGGGAGGAGCTGAGAGACCGGTAATTGAAAGACGGCTTTGAGAGTCACGCGCGGATCGTGGCGACCTTCGAGCGACAGCTTGCCGTTTGTCAGCGGTTCTTCCACCACTGCGTCAGTACCCGCGGACCACAGCGAGTACTGGTAAGTGCACAGATCAGGTTCCACACCTTCGCCCGCCATGTCGCGTCGCGCCCGGGTCCCAAGTTCGGCTTTCGCTTGTTCGACCGCCCCCGCGACCGCGGTGGTCATCGGTACCTGGTATTCGTGCGCGAGATGGCTGAAGCCGATACCAAAAGCACTGAACACCGACGCGAGCCGCGGCACGATGACCTGTTTGATACCAACCGCCTGCGCGATTCCGGACACGATAATCGGTCCACCGCCACCGTAGGCCAGCAACGTCGTCGCTTGAGGTGCAACGCCAGCCGCGGCAAGGATTTGCTTAAGTTGGGCACCGACCTGGACTTGGAACGCGGCAATCACCGCCAAAGCCGCGGCCTCGGCGCTGCCGCCCAAGGGCACGGCAACTTCAGCTAGGAGCGCTTGCGCGGCGCGTGCGCGATCCAACTTTAATTCACCACCGAGATAGCGCTCGGGATCGAGGATCCCAGCGATCAATAGTGCATCTGTCAGCGTCGCGGAAGTGCCACCTCGGCCGAAGCATGCCGGACCCGGCACCGCACCGACCGATTCAGGCCCGATGACGATTTCGCCGGCGGACACCTTAACGATAGAACTCCCGCCGAGCCCGAAACTCTGCAGTTTCGGCAAGGCAAACGACGTCGACAGCGCTTCGACTTCGCCATAGGGTCGTAATGCCACAGCGCTATTTTGAATCACCGACACATCGGTGGTCGTACCACCGATATCCATCGCCACGACGTTCTTCAAGTTGTAGAGATTGGCATACGCCGCCGCGCCTTCAAGCCCACCGCGCGGTCCCGATCCCCAGGTCTTAATCGCGGTGGTCTTCGCGACCCGCGCCGAGTCGCCGTCATTACGGAAAATCAGCAATGGCCGTTTTAAATGCTGCCTCTTGCAAAAATTCTCCGCGCTATACAGAAAATGCTCCATGTTGGGATGGAGATAGGAATTGATTACCGCGGTCGCGACCCGCCGCGAGAGATCAAGATCGTTGACGAGTTCCGTAGAAATTAAGAATGGAATCGCGCCGAGAAGATGGCGTGGGTACCGATCCAGGAGCGCATCCTTGACGTTCTGTTCCGCTGCGGCTGTCCGCAGGCACACGACTAGGCGCTGGGTTCCAATCGATAACAGCTGATTAATGGTTTTAGTCAGTTCTTCCGCATCGATTGCACCACCCGCCGCGACCTTCAATGCCACCGGGCGCTGCGGGACCATCGCCTGCCACAAGCCGGAGTCGGCGACAACCGCGCCATAGAGTTTGTCTTCTTCACCTACCTCGACCATGAGGGCGACTGGCGTGCCTTTGTGTTCGACCACCGCGTTAGTGCCGGAAGTTGTCGCATAACGTAGACAGTCGGTTTCGCGGATTAGTTTTGCAAGATCCTCGTCGCCGAATAGCTCGCGCGAACCACGCTTCATCGCTTCGATAAAGCACTGGGTCAAATCGTGCGGCGTTGTAATTGATTTCGCATGAACCAACCGTGTGCCATCACTGATGCACACATCGGTGAAAGTGCCACCGTTATCGATATTGACCAAAAAACCCATCGCGCTCCCCTCTGCTCCGCTATCAGAGCCACTGTTTATAATTTACGGTTGCTGTCCGACCGAGCCTGCTGAACCATCACGCGTTCTCGCAGTTGAACCTGCGGCCGAGGCGAGCGGACCCACGAGGCGACTATGAGCGAATGAAGGGACTGCTCTCGTCACAAGTGCGTTTGGTACTGTCCTTCGTCGGATCTTGGCCATTTTTCGCGAAGGCAGCCAGACGACGGAATCCGAGATAGCGAAATCGGTGCGCGATTAAACCCTAGTTGGTTCACTCGCGGCAAGCCCAAGCCCTGCACAGCGTAGATGTGTCAATCCAGTACGGTAGTAAAGTTGGGAACAGCGCCCGCAATAGGCGCGTTCACGGTCAATCCGTAGAATAGACCGCATTAGCGCAAGGAAAATTCAGCAGCAATGGACAAGACCAACCCTGGCCCTGGCCGAATTCTCATTCTCGGCGGCGGCACTGCCGGATGGATGGCGGCGATCTCACTGGCGCACGCGTGGCGCGCACTCGGTGCCGACATAACCTTACTGGAATCCGATGCAATCGGGATCATCGGGGTCGGCGAAGGGTCGACGCCAAAAATGCGCCGATTCTTCCAGAAGCTTGGGATCCCGGACGCGGAGTGGATGCCGCATTGCAACGGTACGTATAAGTGCGGCATTCGCTTTCCGGGTTGGTCCACCCGGCCGGGCTTCGAAAGCTACTACCACCCCTTCTTTTCGATGAGCGACGACCGGTTCATTCGCGCCTTCTATCAGAATATGACACTCCGGCAGCGCAATATCGACGCGCACGCCCATCCGGACACCTATTTCATCTCAAACTATCTGGCACAACATTCACGCGCGCCGCTGCCCGCTGCGGGGTCTGATTACAAGAGCGATTACGCTTTTCACTTTGATGCGCGACTGATTGGCGATCTCCTCAAGCAACGCTCGTTAGCGCTCGGCGTAAAACATGTCGTGGATACTGTCACGCAAGTAAATCGGAATGAGCAGGGCGAAATTCTTAGCGTCGAAACCACGAAGCACGGCGCAGTCGCCGCGGACTTTTTCATTGATTGCTCGGGCTTCGCGAGTGTCTTGATCTGCAAAACCCTCGGCGTCCCGTTTAAGTCCTATAAGGAGTTTCTCTTTAATGACCGGGCGGTCGCGATGCCAACACCGCATCCAGATCCGACAACCTTGCGTTCGGAAACCCTCTCCATGGCGCTCCGGCATGGGTGGGTGTGGAAAATCCCGCTCACCAACCGCCTCGGCAACGGTTATGTCTATTCCTCGGATTTTGTCGACGAGGAAGGCGCGGAGCGCGAATTACGCGCGCATTTGAAGCTCGGGGCCAATGACCAGACGGAAGCGCGTCATCTTAAGATGCGAGTTGGGCGACTTGAGCGCGCGTGGGATAAAAACTGCCTCGCGATCGGTTTGGCTCAGGGCTTTATCGAGCCTTTGGAGGCAACTGCCTTGATGATCGTGCAAGATACGGTCGACAACTTCATCGAGCAGTATCAGGCGGCTGGCTTTACTGCCGCGCCGCGCTCTGCGTTTAACGACAAGATCAATTTAATTTTTGACAGCGTGAAAGACTATGTAGCGATGCACTATCTATTGAACACGCGTCGCGATACCGAGTATTGGGTGGCGAACCGAGAGAACCCGCATATCTCAGATTCGATAAAACAGATTCTGGAGGTGTGGGACAACGGCGGGGATTTGCTCACCGAGATAAATCGTCAAAGTGCGCGCATGAGTTACAGCCCAACCTCGTGGTGCTGCATTTTGGCTGGCATGGGGCGATTCCCGCGCAAGCCACCGCGCAAACCCCGGCGCGATATCCCGGTGATCGATCCCGCTAAACCGCGCCAAGCGTGTCTCGACATGCTCGCGCATTTTCCTGATCACCGCACGGTAGTCGACGCCATGCGCATGGCACCGTCGCAAGCCTTAGGTGTGTAAGTGAAGTTATCCGGATGCGAAGACCGAGACCCCAAGGAGGTTCGGCCGTGAGAAACCTCCGCGGCGAACCGCGGAGGAGGTTGAAGGTCTAAGTAGGTTCAGGTCCCTAGGCGACGAATAGCGGCTTCTGTGGTGTACCTCGTATACCCATCCAAGCCGTCCACACCGAAGTTGCGGCTGTCTTGAACGCCCCCAGCAACATCTTTGACGTGCTGGAAGGAGGTGATACGACCGCTCTGAATATCGTGCGAATGCACGTAGAGCCACGACCACATGCCCTTGTCCTTGCCGGCTTCTGAGTTCCAGAAACGACCATCCGGTTTCGAGAAATTGTCAAAACCCGCTTCCCATTGCTTCCAGATCTGGCCACGGCGGTCATAGCTGACCATCGTGATCGGAGCCATGGTGCGACCATCGTACCAAATCCGCTTCTTGCTATACGGTGCGCGCGGATAGCCTGTGGGTTCGAGTTCCACCACATACACTTCTGGTACCAATGAGAAGTATGAATCCCAGAACTTCTTACCGGTCTTACCGCCGTGACGGCCCAGTTTCCAGTTCGGATCGTCAGCGTTCCAGCCCCCGTTGGTACCCATCAAGGCCGGCCCGCGACCGACCATCTTGAAGTTACCCCAAGTCAGGGTCGGATCACCTGTCATCCAGGCATCCGTTAAGTAGAACGTCGAACCTGCGATAACCGGTTCGAAGCGTTGGTTCGTCGGGAAACGACGCACGCGCTTGAACGCCGGCAGGTAACCGAAGAAATCCGGATACTGCGTAGCGTCGTACGGCCAGATGTTAAGAATCGAGGTACCCTTGATGTCGTTCGGGTAGGTCCACACGGCTGACTGGTAGCGCAGGATTTTTTCGCCCGTTGGATCCATCGGGGTTGGCATGTAGGGTTTCGGGTTTTGGACTAAGCGACACGTGCCCGCGACTTCACACCACCAGAAATTGTAGTGGTACTGTTCGTTACCGTCGGCGTCCATGTCGAATTCGTCGATGCCGTACATCGCGACATCGTACCGGCCCCAACTCAAGTTGTGGGTCGCGATAACCTGTCCCGCATCGGTAGGGTGGGTGAAAGGGATACCGCCGATCCACGGTTTCCCATCTTGCGCGACAACGTTGCCCTTCTCATCGAATTTGGCCTGGCCGCGGTTTTTCAACGAGGCTTCCAAATAGTCGGTTGGGTTGAGTTTCCACACATCTCGTTCGGTGGCGACGACGTTGATAATTCGACCCTGTTGTTTCACCTGGATATAGGTGATGTCGTCGACCAAGTCTTTAACATGGTCGACATTGTCGGCTGTCAGCTTGTCGCCAACATTCACTTTGCCCTTCGTATAGAGACCGATGTCGAGAAGTTCGTCGGGGTAGGCACCATCAACGGCACCGGTTTCCGCGACTACATCCCACAACGGCCGCAACACACCTGCCGTGAATCCCGCACCCATGGTCTGCAGGAAATGGCGACGGGTGAAGCCCGGGCCGTATTTCATAATGTGCATTGAAACCTCCTTCAGCTAGCTAGTAATAACCACTTTCACGACATCCTGCGTTCGGTGGCCTGTACGCGTACGCGTGTACAACGTCGCCTTGCGACTTCTTGTCGCACCGTTTGCACGGCGGCGAGTTCATCAGCACGCTCTGGTCTCCTTTTCGCGCCGAGCGAACCGCTGTAGCACGAACCGGATTCTGTCACGGGAAGCATGCACTTAGGAAGTCCTCGGACGAGGATCCGCCCCATTGCGCTTGCCGACCGTTACCGCGTGGGCTCCCTGCCCCTGCGGCTATTATTAAAACTGTATACGTTGGAGCAGGCGGTTCGGATCAACGAACTCACGAGAAACACACCTGCTACCGATGCCCAATTGCTCAATGACGCCCAGTTTTGCCCGCGGATTCCGCGCTTACAACGAAGCGTCAGGTTTAAGTACCCGCTCTTCGCCTGAAGGTTCATTATTTGTGCGCCGGGTAGAGGTGTCGAAACCGCGGCAAAGCAGGTGCCTAGGCGGCACCGAAGATGCTGACGACGCAGGCACCGCCCAAACCGATGTTGTGCGCGATACCGTGGCGCGCCTTTTCTACTTGCCGCGCTTCTGCCTGTCCACGTAACTGGGTCACCAGCTCAAAACACTGTGCCAGTCCGGTTGCGCCAAGGGGATGACCCTTCGAAATGAGCCCACCCGAAGGGTTGGTTACGTAGCGTCCGCCGTAAGTGTTGTCACCGGCCTCGATAAACGCGGCGGCCTCGCCCTCGGCGCACAGGCCAAGTGCCTCGTAGGCCAGCACTTCGTTAACGCTGAAACAATCGTGCAATTCAACTACGTCAATCGCCTCCGGCCCAATGCCGGCGACCTCGTAGGCTTGGCGGGCTGCCGCATAGCCCATGGCGCGGCCGACGGCGTCCATGGCACTACCGCCGAAACTGCTGGGGAGATCAGTGACCAACGCCTGGCCAAGAATTCTGACTGAATTACGAGCGCCGCGGCGGCGCGCGAATGCGCCAGTACACAGGATTGCCGCCGCAGCCCCGCAGGTGGGCGGGCAACATTGGAAGCGCGTTAAGGGATTGCAGACCTCGGGACTCGCCAGGACTTGCCAACGGTTAGGGGCTCGCGGAACACCGCGCGGCTGTTATGGAGGGCGTGTCGTCGCGCCTTCACTGGAATCTTAGCCAGGGTCGCGGCCGACATTCCATATTGTTCGCAATACTCGCGCCCGGCCGCTCCGAACAGGCGCGGTGCCATCGGCGCTGATGAGTCTTTAAGCTTTTGGTCTGCAATCTCGAGAAAGCGTTCTAGCGGCGTGGGTCGATCCTGCCAGCCTTCGCTCAGCGCGCCCGGTGCCATCTGTTCGAAGCCCACCGCCAGCACGCATTCCACGGCCCCACTCAGCAACGCCTGTCGTGCCAGATAGAGCGCGCTTGAGCCGCTCGAACAATTGCTGTTTACGTTAAATATCGGGATTCCAGTCAAGGCCGCTTCGTAAACCACGCGATGACCGCTGCAACTGTCGCCATAAACATAGGCTGCGTACGCTTGCTGCACCGCCTCGTATGGCACACCTGCATCGGTGAGTGCCGCACTGATTGCCTGCTTGCCCATCACGGTGTACGGATCGCCGTGCTTGGGGGTTTTGAATTGGGTCATCCCAACGCCTATTACGTGGATGTCCGTCATACCCGCGCTAACTCCGGTTCGAGCTGATTGAAACGAAGATCGTTAACGTGTCGGCGGTGCAGCTTCCGGAATCGGCCACGGCCACATTCGCCCACGGACCAGCGCCTGCCAGTACAGGGGCGGCAGTATGTATTTCTTGAGCCAATACATACTGCGCCGCTCTTTGCCCTGGTCGAACGGAAACGTTTCGCAAGGTTTAAGATCGTAGTCGAACTCGGCCAGTATCAGGCGACCGTACCCGGTGACCAGGGGACATGAGGTATATCCGTTATACAACGCCTGAGGGGTTCGGCCCGCCAAGGTTGCCAACAGATTCGCCACCAATACCGGACCCTGTGCGCGCACCGCGGCCGCGGTCTTGGAGGTAGGCAAACTACTCGCGTCACCTAAACTATAAATATTCGGATATCGCACATGCTGCAAGGTGTGCTTATCCACCTCGACCCAGCCGGCTGCATCCGCGAGTGGGCTTTGTTTCATAACGTCCAGAGCCCCCATCGGGGGGGTGACGTGCAGGAAATCGTATTTTTCGATACGCTCGTTACCGCTTTCGGTGTCACGAAAAACAGCTTCCTTGTGCTCCACGCGTAAGCTCACCAGATCATGCTTGTAGTGGACGTTAATATCGCGCGCGGCCGCAATCTTGACCAATTCCGCCGCGTACTTTGGTACCCGAAAAATTGCTGGTACCCCGCACATGTAGGTCACGGTTGACTGGGCGCGAATACCGGTGCGACGCAGGTAATCTTCGACCAGGAAAGTAATCTTCAGTGGCGCGCCGGCGCATTTTATTGGCGTGGTCGGAAACGTAAATAACGTGCGTCCGCCTCGGAACGCCTGCAAATGATCCCAGGTCGAATTCACACTTTCATAGCTGTAGTTACTGCATACGCCATCCTTGCCGAGCGCGTCTTTTAATCCAGGGATGGTGTGCCAATTGATCTGAATTCCGGGGGCCGCGACTAGTGCGTCATACTGCAGGCGGTCGCCCTTGCTGGTGACGACGATATTCTCCTGCGGCTTGAATTCCTGGACCGAATCCTGCACCCATTGAGCACCGGACGGGAGCAGTTCTTTTAGTGCGCGTTGACTGCTTTCGCGTGGAAAGACCCCGCCGCCAACGAAGGTCCACAACGGCTGGTAATAGTGGACTGACGAGGGTTCCACAATGGTGACATCGAGATATGGCGCCACTCGTCGTAGGCGTGCCGCGACATTAAGCCCTCCTGCGCCGGCACCAATGACGACTACTCGCTTAGCGTGATTCATGATCTCCCCCCCTCCACGATAAATTTAGGGGCGCGCGACCATCATCCTTGAGCGTTTCGCACCTCGAACCCTCGGCCGTCAGTGGCCGAAAACCAGGCGCTACTATAGGCATTCAAGGTCCATCGCGCCACATGCATTAGTTCGCTCGAAAACGGCCGCTACAGTTACTCGCGGAGCGTCCAAAGCGCCCGTTTACTGTACCCTCATGAGGAGATCCTCCGTGCCGGTTCGTCCGCATCTTACGCAACACTTAGCCAAGCCGGCGGCGACCTGGTCGGGCTAAGCGCGTGCGCCTCCCGACGTTGCGCGCGTGAGTGCACGTGCGGTGCTCTTGTTAATGGATCCCAATCGCACTCGCCGTCGCGCGGCGACGCTTGTGCTCAAAAGTGCGGGTTTTGAGATCGCCGCGGTCGACGACCTCCGTGCCGCGATTGCAGAACTGCAGCGTCGACCGATAGAAATGATTCTGCTCGACGACACCTTCATCGCCCAAGCGCCAGACCTTTTAGCGGTCGCGACCAGTCCCACCGCGCTGATTATTTTTTCCAACATGAGCGTGCATCAAGCTAAGACACTGTTCGATAGAAGCTCGATAGCATTGATCCCCCACCCGATCCGGATCGCGGATTACGTAGCCTATGCCGCAATGGCGATATCACTAAGACAGGCGGCCGACGTGGGCATGATCGATCCAACAGTCGCAATGGAACTACTGTGTGTTGCTGGCAAACACAGGCAGGCCAGCGCGGTCGTCGCTCGTTTCGGGGATGAGGCCTTGGCCCTGATGAGCGATCTACAACACGCGCTCTCTTGCCAGGACGATGCGGGCATGCGCGCCGCGATGCATAAACTCAAAGGTGCCGCAGGCGGTGTCGGCGCGCTCCAATTCATGCAGGAAGTAGATAACATGGAGCGCGCAATGCAGGACTCGGCGCCAAGCATTGGTCACTTGCACGCCTTGCTCGAGATGAGTTGCGCGGCGCTCAACAACGCCGCACTCGCGGCCTATGGCTAAGGACCCGGGCGCTCAGTCTGGCGGTGTTATGCCTGACCTACCCAGTAGTTGATCGCGAATGCGATCCTGGGTGGCATACGCCTCTGCCTCCAGCGCGTGCTGGCGATCCTGGCAGCCACCACAGGCCGTCACCGCCCGGACATAGGCACATTTGAACTCGCGTTGCCCGAGGCGCTCAAACTGCTGGGTATGCACCCATTCGTGCGCGATCACCTCCGCCAAGCCATCCGCACTCATCGCGCGCAGGCCATCATCCAGGAAAATTCGCCCGGGGCTCGGGACGATCCCGGTCGCGCCCGTCAAGGGACAGAAGGTGATCGTGAGGCTAGCGAACGCGTCCGACTCAACCAGGTTCTCGTCGGTTAAGCGTCGTACCGCACTGGAGATCAACCCGGAATCTTCTTCCGCCTCCGGTTGAATCGCACATTGCAGCACCACAAAGGCAGCGAAAAGGTCAAACGCGTCCGCGCAATCAAATTCGCTTCCGCTAAGTTCAGTTGCTTGCGCGATAACTGCACCGTCGAATAGCAGTGTAAGTGCCAGCGCGGCGGCCGCCCTTATCCAAATGCTGGTTGAGATCAGCGTGCGGCTCGCGCGTGTGCGAGATCAGCGCGCCAGGCTACTGTGGCGGACTCATCGACGGCCAAACTGTCATCCTCGGCGGCACCGGTCAACACTACGCCATAGACCTCGTGGGCGCGGGCGGCGGTTTCCCAACGTTCCGGCACGTCGTGGCACACGCGTGCCGGATCACGCTTCAGCGGATCGCCATATCCCCCGCCGCCGGCGTCGAGACCGCGGACCCATTCACCGGGCTCAAGCCGAAATTCAATCACGCCGGGTAATTTCTCTACTGCGCCGTCGCGGCTGATTTTATAGGTAGCGGCCGGCGGGCCCGCCTGTCCCCCGCGCACACCTTGCGGTGGATTCACCTGCCCGTCACACGAGATGACGACGGTCATCGGATCTTTGCGTGGGCCATACACCAGCTCCGAACCTGGCGCGCCACGGAAACGACCGGCGCCGCCGCCGCCCAGCATAACGCGCAATTGCTTAACTAAAATCGGGTACTTAGATTCATCGACTTCGACACTGCCGCGATACATCAAGCCCGCGGCGACCGGTAGTCCATAGTTCAGCCAGCCGTCGGTGGTTGGCGTACCCGGCCCGCCATTGGTGATCAACCATTCCTGGTTGATGAACGGTCCATTGCGGCGCCAATCGATCCCCGAGATCACGCCCGCGCCAGCGCCCATGCCGATGGCACCTTCGGCGAGACCATGCCCGTCACCAATCGCGGCAAACGCGGCCTGAGTCACGTTGACCAGGCGATCACCGATATTGGTGGTCGCCATCGAACAACTATGCGGGAATTTCGGTACCCCGGTGACGCAGCCGTCGCGAAGATGCACACGGATTCGCGCAAACGAGCCGGCGTTATGCGGTACATCCGGGTCCATGCAGTTGAACACCCCACACATCGCATTCGAGGTTGCACACGCCACCGACGCGTTCAAGCCAAAAGCCATATTGTCGGCGTTGTGGGTAAGATCTACATCGATGTAACCATTAGTTGTATCCACCGCGACATCGACGCGGATCGGCAATCCCTCGGGGAGAATCGGCGGTAACGGATCGTAGACCGTGGTGTTCGACAACTTGCCATCGGGCATTTTCTTTATCGCATCAACCATTCGCCGTTCCGAGTAGGCAAACCATTCAGCGAAAAACGCTTTGATAGTTTCCACCCCATAGCGTTGCGTGAGTTCCAGTAATCGTCGCTCGCCGATCCGCGCCGCGCCGATCTCCGCCAGGAAGTCGCCGTACCACTGCTCCGGCACGCGAATCCGACGCTTACACATGCGAATAATGTCGTCGACGTCCTTGAAGTTCTTCTGCACTCGCACGCACGGAAAAACCAACGCGCCCTCTTCGTAAATATCCTTGGCGTACGCGTGATAAGTCGACGGGATCGAATTGCCGCAATCCGCTTGATGCGCCTTGGCAATTGTTGTGAACAGATGCACGCCTTCGACAAACACCGGCACGATGACCGTGTGATCCGCCGGATGAGTATTGCCGAGATACGGATCGTTGTGCAGAAAGGCATCTCCCGGCGCCAGATCCAGATGCAGATCACACATCGACTGACTCTGCAGACTCGAACCGAAGATATGCACCGGCAAGCCCTCGCCCGGACACAGCAGCCGATTGTCACCGGTAACAATCGAACAGGAGAAATCGCGGACCACGGCCAACACGGCCGAGCGCGCCGTTTTCAGCAACGTATTCGACATCTCACGAACGATCGCGTTCAAGCGATTCGCGAGTACCGCCATCAAGATAGGATCAAACTCACGGATCGTCGGCAGGACTTGCTTCTCATTCATGTTGATTCTCCACCGCGGGGTTGACGAGATAGCGTCCGCCCGGACTGACTCGAGCCGTGGCGCCGGAATAAAATGACCAACGTTGCGGTTTCTTCTTCAATAATCGCAGGACCCACTACCACCGCACCTATCGGCAACTTCGCGCCGAGATAAATCGCGGTGTCGACGTGTTCAGTGTCGAAGAAACATCGACGCCAACGATCGGGCGTCGCGATTAAGTCTGGTAACACACGCGTGGGTTCCAGAGTCGGTGCGTTGACCTTCGCGATCAAACGGCCGCGCCAATTTAGAAATTCGACTGCGTTGTTGAGGTCGTGCACCGCAAATACGCGATCGTGTACTCGATGAAATTCACGGACCAGCGCATCTACTTCCCCTTGATCTCTAAAGTGATCGGCCGGCACGACGACCTCAAGCTCCCACACTTGAAAGCGATACCGCGCTTCGACGAAGTACCGTTTTTCGAGATCGTTGATCCCGCGTTGCCGTAGCCGACTACCGAATTCTTCCAGGCGTAAGTCAATCTCGTGCAACGCGGCGTTCACTCCCGGGAAATCGAAATCATCCGAAGCGGTCAATTTGCTCGCACCCGCTTCCGTGATGATGTCCGAGAATTGCATGCCGGACGCGGATAAGGCCCCCGCCGTACGCGGTCCCAGGACCGTGCGACAGCCTAGCTCGCGCACGATCGGCACGATGTTCAGACCACCAGCCCCGCCGCCCCCTATCAGCGCTGATTCGCTTGGGTCGATGCCTTCGTTGATCGTCAATTCCTTAATCGCCTGAATCATGTTTTCACTGGCAACCGCGACGATCGCCCACGCCGCACGTTCCAAGCTCTGCTTTAAGGTTTCCGCGATCCGACCAATCACCCGCCGTGCCGCGGCCTCATCCAGGTGCATCCGCCCACCGAGAAAGTATTCGGGATCGAAGTATCCGAGCGCTACCGCCGCATCGGTAACGGTGGGAAACTCGCCGCCGCGGCCATAGCAGGCGGGACCTGGCTCGGAACCCGCCGATTGCGGGCCGAGCCAGGTGTCGCGCGAATACTCAACCGCACCATCGCGCACCAGGCTCACCTCAAAGGTAGTGCCGCCTGCATCACAGACGATCACGTTATTCGAGAGGCCCTCGGCCTCGACATACGCGAGCCCAGCGATGGGCGCCATCGCGGGACCCGACTTCACCAGATAAATCGGCCGCTTCAGTACATCATTAAGATGCATCACGCCACCAAAGGAAGTGCTGACCAGAATGTCATTCCGGTAGCCAACCGCGCGAAGATCGCGCTCCAAATCAGACAGGTAACTTTGCATCAGCGGTTTCAATGACGCATCTATCGCCGTCGATGACGCGCGCCGGTATTCGCGCAAAATCGGATTGAGCTGATGCGATAACGTGAATGGGAGGTCCGGCAGTAGTTCGGTTATCAACTCACCAAGACGTAGTTCATGCCGGGGATTTGCGATCGACCACAGCAGGCATACGGCTACGGCTTCAATCCCGCGCCGCGGAAACGTAGCCAGCAGCGCGCGGGTGGTCGACTCATCCAGGGCCGTTTCGATCCCGCCTTCGGCGTTGACTCAAGCCACCGCCAAGGCCACGAGCACAGGTGCGGACTGCAAGGTCCAGCTCAAAGGTCGAGTCCTGTGTGTCGACGATAATCGGGAAGTCAGCGAGTTTGTCGTCGAACTGCTGACCGGGTGGGGACTGGAGGTGACTAGCTTCGACGACAGCCGCCGAGCGCTTGCCGAAGTCGGCGACCATCTCGCAGACTTTGATCTAGTGCTGCTTGATCAAACGATGCCGCAGTTAACTGGACTCGAACTGGCACGCGAATTCAAACAACGCTTACCGGCTCTCCCGGTACTTCTCTACACCGGATATAGCGATCAACTCAATGACGAAGTAGTCAAGGCTGCCGGCATTCACGCCCTGATCAAGAAGCCACTGGATATTCCGCATTTTCGTCGCATCGTTGAAGGCGTGTTAGGCCCGTCAATCGCTACAAAGCCATAACAATCCAGAGCGTGATAGCAATCTTCGGGCAACAACCACCACCTAGACTGGTTTCCAACGGTGAGGATCAAAGACTGTCCTCACCCAAGATTCACTCTAGGAGCACATCATGAAGAAGTACCAGGAATTGTTAGCATCGGTCGGAGTCGGCCTCGCCGGCATCGCAACCTGGGGCATATTTGCCGCGTATCTCGCGACCAAGCTGAGCGTCCCGACCCTTCTTTAGAAGCTTGATGACATAGGGCAGTAGCCCCGGGATCCCCCCCCACTCCCCTCTAAGATCCCACTGCACCTACCATCCCGCCGCGCACCGCGAGGTTCGCGGCGTTTTTTTCAGAGCGACTCCGGCTTCTAATTCGCGACGTGCACCGCCGGACGGCGGCCGGCCCAGGGCAACGCAATTTCCAGTTGCGAGGCAAGTCTCAATAATGTCGCCTCATCGCCCATGCGACCGACAATCTGGGTGCCAACGGGGAGATTTTCCGCAGTCGAGTATAACGGTAACGATATTGCAGGATTGCCCGTGGTATTAAACAGCGGCGTGAAGGGAATGTACGAGAACACCTGTTCGGCCCACCCGCGCGCGCTCATGCCACGGCGGGCCTGATTAAGTTCACCAAGAGGTGCCGCAATCCGTGCAGTGGTGGGGGTGACGAGCGCATCGAAGCCCGCGAAAAATTCGCCGACCACGCGACTGAGTCGATTGCCATGCGCCAGTGCGTTGAGGAGATCAACCGCCGAGAACGCCTGACCTTCGCGACAGCACGCAAGAGTGACAGCTTCTAAAGTCTCGCGATCGGCGCGGCGATTCATCCCCGAACACAGGGCTTCGACGAATTGCGCGGTGAAGGTGGTCCACACCACATGAGTCGCGGCCAGAAAATGCTCCCAGTCGTACTTGGGCGCGGCTTCGACCAGGGTGTGTCCTAGACCTTCCAAGGTGGTCACTGTTCGCTCGACGGCTTTTTTGCATTCTGGATCGAGGCGTTGGCCGGACGGGATGGTTGTTGTCCACGCGATTTTCAGTTTACCGGGTGCCGCTTTAAGCTCTTTCGTATAGGGGCGCGTTGGCGGGGTAATCAAATGTGGCGCACCGACGTCCGGGCCTGCGACTGCATCCAACAACGCGGCAGCATCGCGCACACTGCGGGTGACCGCGAACTCCACCGCCCAGCCACACAGTAGATCGCCATAGTCCGGGCCGGAGGGGATCCGATCCCGCGAAGGTTTGAGCCCTACCAGGCCATTGCACGCGGCCGGGATTCGAATCGAGCCGCCGCCATCGCTGGCGTGCGCGATCGGAACAATGCCGGCCGCAACGGCGGCTCCGGAGCCGCCGCTCGAGCCCCCCGCGCTGCGGGTGAGATCCCATGGATTGTGCACTGGGCCGAACAATACACATTCGGTCGTCGGGTTGTAGCCAAGTTCAGGGGTCTGGGTGGTGCCTGCGAGGACAAAACCGGCGCGACGAAAGCGCGCCATTAACTCGGTGTCGCTGCGCGCCACGTAGCCTTGAGCGAGGCGCGACCCCATGTCGCAGCGCACACCCTTGGCGTGTAATATAAGTTCCTTGATCAGTAGGGGCACACCGGTGAACGGTCCCTCGGGTAAACCGGCCTTGGTCGCGGCTTTAGCGGCTTTCGGCAAAGTTTGCAGGACAGCGTTGATCTTCGGATTGACCACGGCATGCGCTGCCATCGCAGCGTCGAACAGTTCGTCGGCACTGACCTCGCCGCGTTTTACTAAGCGGGCGAGTCCGAGGCCGTCGTACGCGGCATAGTCCTTGGCAGAAATCATCGCGCTGTACTCATTATCTAACCCCGAGAAACTTGTGCCATTGTGCGGAAAATTCCCAATACATTCCAAGCGCGTTTAGCTCGAAAACCTTCGCCAAGGTTGCAGCCTGATTGCTACCGCCGTCGCGCCATTCCGGTTGCAGATAGTAATTCCACGCCGAGAACCTTTCATAGTATCCGCGTAATTCATCGTTTGATTGCCCGGTGTAGATCAGCTTCAGTTCCTGCGCGAAATTGAGCGCTAGTTTATCGACCGGCGCTTTCGGCGAGACCGTACACCAATCCCACGGCGCGTTGACGCGATGCAGACCAGAAGTCTGCACGTTAATGTAGAGCCCGCGCTTGCGGCACGCCGCCACGACTTGGTCAAAATCCGCCTGTTCAAGCGGTTCACCACCCGTCAAGCATACCCAGCCCCGCGCGCCGACCGCATTCACCGCGAAATCCGCAAGTTCAGCTGCACTATGCTCGCTCCCGCCTTTGAAGCCCAGCGATTCCGGTTGATCGCAGACCTCGCGAATCGGACATTTCACCGCGCACCCCTGCGCGCGAACGAAAAACATCGGTTTGCCGGTGAGGTGCCCTTCGCCTTGGATGCTATGGAATAACTCGCTTACCCGCATCACAGTGCTCCGCTAGACCACATGGTCCGACTCGAAGAATAACCACTGCACTTCCGGAAAGCGGGCGCGGAACGCTACTTCGACCACGTTAATGGCGTCGATTAACGCGTTGGCGGCAGTCCCCGGATCAAGCATACGCGCCTTGATCGCGACCATGGCACGGTCACCAAGCTGAATGCTGGGCATACTCAACAGCGTCGCGATCTCGGCACGGGCGCTGAGGAATTCGCGCATCTCTCGCTCCACGTGTGGCTCGACGCTCTGTCCGATCAATAGCGCCTTCACTTCAATGCCGACGAACACCGCGACGAGCACCAGAAGAATCCCAATGCAAATCGAGCCGACGGCATCGTACGTCGGGTTGCCGGTCAGCATGGTCAGACCG
The DNA here is from genome assembly GCA_009692265.1 of Gammaproteobacteria bacterium. Lineage (GTDB taxonomy): Bacteria > Pseudomonadota > Gammaproteobacteria > CAIKBL01. Next base: position 2,116 of record SHZM01000018.1, on the reverse strand, counting down.
ACGGCACCGAGTGCAACCACCAAACCAAGGAGTGCCGCAGTGTCTTCGCCCAACACCACCAGCAGCTCGCTTTGCCGACTTTCGCGGAACCAGCGCAGAATCGAGCGGCCGTGTCGGACCTTATTCACCTCACGCAAACAACCCCAGGTCGAGATCGATTCCGCAATAATCGCGAAGACTAGGACGCCGATGGCTATCCACGGCGAAGTCAGCGGCTCGGGATGCGCCAACTTGTGCCAGCCTTCATAAATCGAAAACATGCCGCCGACACTGAAGAGGATCAACGCGACCAAAAACGACCAAAAATAAATCGACTTGCCAAAACCGAGTGGGTAGTCCGGAGTCGGCGGACGTTTCGCACGATTAATGCCGATCAGCAACAACACTTGGTTGCCGGTATCCGCCAGCGAATGAATCGCTTCGGCGAGCATGGCACCGCTGGAGGTGATCGCCGCCGCCACGAATTTCGCGCCGAGCGCGAATAAAATTGACTTTACAGAGTCCGCACCCTGCGACATACCGCCGATCTCCACGGAAGGGGAAGGCGCTATTGTAGTTGCGCGCAGGCTAAAGATCTTTCACTAGTCTCAACCTCAGTCTGGACTGCTGCGCTAACGTGTAGATCTAACTATCGGCAACATCCGTAGCAAGGTGTTATCCCGCCGCACATAGTGGTGAATCAACCCCACTGTGGCGTGTAAACCAATCAAGGCGTAACCGGCGACGCCAATAGTTTCGTGAAGTTCTTTCACTTGCTTGGCGAGGTCTTTGGAAGGCGCGACCAGCGGAGGTAACTCAAGGCCCCAAAACGGGATCGGCTTGTCGGCGGCGCTCAGCATTATCCAACCCCCGAGCGGCATTGCGATCATGAAGGCGTACAGCGCGAAATGGATGGCCCGTGCGAGTCGGTGTTGCCAGTGAGGTAAGGGTGGCGCGATGAGTGGGCTGGGCGCACTCCGACGCAGGGCAAGGCGCAGCCAGACTAAACTGAAAATTGATAATCCCAACATGAAATGCCAGGTCTTCATGCCTTCGCGAATCGCGCTGCCTTCAGGCCAATACCCCCGCAGCTCGATGCAGCTGTAGACCCCAACTATCAGTAGCAACATCAACCAATGCAACAAGATAGATAAGATCCCGTAGCGCTCGGCGTCGTTCCTCCACTTCATGTGAGGCCCTCGAACAACACGCTCGTCAGGTAACGTTCGCCTCCGTCCGGTAGTATCACCACAATGGTTTTGCCTGCCATCGCTGATTCACGCGCCAGCCGGGCGGCGACCGCGACCGCGGCGCCACAGGAGATCCCGGACAGAATTCCTTCTTCAAGCGCCAGCCGACGCGCGAATTCAACAGCTTCTTCGTTCGAGACTTTTTCCACGCGATCGACGACGCTCAGATCGAGAGTGCCTGGAATAAAGCCGGCACCGATGCCTTGAATCTTATGCGGCGCCGGCTTCAGATCTATGCCAGCGAGCTTCTGCGAGATCACCGGACTGCCTTCGGGCTCGACGGCAACGCTGAGGATCCGCCGCCCGCGTGTGTGTTTGAAATATCGGCTGATGCCGGTGATTGTGCCCCCGGTACCAACCCCGCTCACCAGCACATCTATCTGACCATCCGTTGCATCCCATATCTCGGGACCCGTAGTCTTCTCGTGGATCGCGGGGTTGGCGGGATTTTGAAATTGTTGCGGCATGTAGTAATGGGTCGGATCGGTCGCCACGATCTCTTCCGCCTTCGTGATCGCGCCCGGCATACCCCGCGCGCCTTCGGTCAGGACTAAATTGGCACCAAAGGCTTTGAGCACTTTGCGGCGTTCGAGGCTCATCGTCTCTGGCATCGTCAACGTAATGGGATAACCGCGGGCCGCGCAGACAAAGGCTAAGGCGATTCCGGTATTGCCACTTGTCGGCTCGACCACCTCCATCCCTGGCGTTAATACGCCGCGCGATTCCGCGTCCCAGATCATCGCCGACCCAATTCGACATTTCACCGAGTACGCCGGATTGCGCCCTTCGATCTTAGCCAACACCAGCGCGTGGTCACGTGCGACAATCCTGTTCAAGCGCACCATCGGGGTATTCCCGATCGACAACGCATTGTTAGAGCTGGCCCC